>JAIRZX010000515.1 GCA_031267005.1 Deltaproteobacteria bacterium | reverse complement strand
ATCCTACGGGACCGATTTGGATCTGGCCCTCCAGAAGATGACCCCCGTAGCCGAGGAAGCGAAGCTCCTCAGCAAGCACTACCCGGCCCGCTGGGTGGCGCTGAAGTTCCTGGAGGGCGACACCGAGATAATCAAGCTCGCGAATGCCGCCAACCCCGAGGCGTCCAAGAAGCTGCAGGAACTTACCGACGAGGTGACAAAGCACCTGCGCGCCACGCTGAACACATACCCCGAGGCGGTCATAGCCGACTACCGTTACGGATGGATAAGCTCGGTGCTCAGGAACGGCGTCATGGAGCACGAGGAAGACGTCCTCGAGCGCACCGCCGCCTCGGACAAGGCCGACCATGTCCTGACCCACAGGTTCGTCGGGCCCCTCATCCTCCTGGCGGTCCTGTACGCCATGTACTACGTGACTATCGAGGTGGGCAACATCCCGCTGGGGTGGACTGAGACCTTCTTCGGGTGGCTCTCCGACACGGCCGGGAACGCCATACAGTCGGAGGGCTTGAGATCGCTCGTGACGGACGGCATCATCGCCGGGGTAGGGGGGGTGCTGGGCTTCGTCCCCCTCATAATGATAATGTTCCTCCTTATCTCCATCCTGGAGGACTCGGGCTACATGGCCCGCGTGGCCTACATGATGGACAGGGTGTTCAGGATATTCGGACTCCACGGAGCCTCGATAATGCCCTTCATCATCGGGGGGGGCATCGCCGGGGGATGCGCGGTGCCCGGGGTCATGGCGGCGAGGACGCTCAGATCGCCCCGGGAGAGGCTCGCCACCATCCTGACCGTGCCTTTCATGATGTGCGGGGCCAAGATCCCGGTCTTCCTCCTTTTCACCGCCATCTTCTTCGAGAAAAACCAGGCGCTTATAGCCTTCGGCTTCACGATCCTGGGCTGGGTGTCGGCGCTTATCATAGCGAAGATGCTCCGTTCCACCCTGGTACGGGGGCCTGCCACTCCGTTCGTCATGGAGCTCCCGCCCTACCGCTACCCGATCCTCACCGGAGTCCTCCTCCACACCTGGGAGCGCACCTGGCAGTACATCAAGAAGGCCGGGACGGTAATCCTGGGCATCTCCATCCTCATCTGGGCCGGCATGACCTACCCGGGGCTACCGGAGGACAAGCACGAGGCCTTCCATGCGGAGCGGGCGCAGATCGAGGCTAACGCCGCCGGGCTCCCCCAGGAGGAGGTGGACGAGAAAGCCGGGGAAGTCGACAACCGCGAGGCCGAGGCGGAGCTCAACAACTCCTACGCCGGCCGCCTTGGCCAGCTGGTCGAGCCCCTGACCCGCGCAGCCGGCTTCAATTGGCAGACCAACATCGCCCTCATAGGCGGGGTCGCGGCCAAGGAAGTCGTCATATCCACACTCGGCACGGCCTATTCGCTGGGGTCGGTGGACGCGGATGACGCGGGGAGCCTGTCCGACCGCATCAAGGCGGATCCGTCCTGGACCAAGGCCAACGCCACCGCGCTCCTCTTCTTCACTCTCCTGTACTCGCCCTGCTTCGTGACGCTCCTCGTCATAAGGCAGGAAACGGGCAAGTGGCGCTGGACCTTCTTCAGCCTCTTCTTCGACCTTGCCCTGGCGCTCGCAGTGGCCACCGTTGTAAACCAGATCATGACGGCCGCGTGACACGGGGGAGGGCGGGCCCGGGCTGCGCGGGTTGCCCGGGCCCGCCCCCTCCGCGCCGGGGGCGCCCGTCCCCCCGGACCGGTACCGCCGCCGGGAACTGGCGGCCCGGCGGCGAGGCGGGCGGCTTTAAACGACCCGCGGCGACGGCCCCGGTTCCCGAGGCGATGGCCTCAGGGGCCGGGGCCGTATCGTCCGGGATGCCCGTTCCGGACAGCCCCCTCCGCCCGGCCGGCTTGAGGCGGCCGGAGGGTTACGAGGCTTTTCGGGGGGCGTTCCCCGGAGCCGGGGAGGATTTCCTTCTGTTTCGGGCCCTGCGAGGATTATGTCTTGCCAGAGCCCGGCGCCAGCCCCTTCCGGCAGGGGCCCTTTCCCGATCCCTCGCCCCGGCCAGCCTTGAAGCTTTCCCGATCCCTCGCCCCGGCCCCGGCCCGCCTTGGCCCTGCCCGGCCTCTTCCGGACTCCGCGCGGATCCCTCCGGGAATTCCCCCCCAACCCATGTAGGGCCAGCCGCGAGCCTGTCCCGGCTGCCGGGCCTTTGCGCCCGCGTGGGGCGGAAAGGGGGGGGCAAAGAAATCCCCCCTCGAAAACCAGCCGCGAGTGTGGTAAACATTCCGTCGGTCCCGCGCGGAAGCGTTTGCCGCCTCGAGGCCGGTCGGGCGCCCGGCCGGAGAACGCCGGAACCCGCGCTCCCTTCCCCAAAACGTTCGCCTCGCGCCGGAGCGCCGCCCAGCCGGGGGAAGCGCCCGGCGCCGGAGGAAGCCACGTGAGCCTCGCGAAGACACTGCTGGAACGGACCTTCCGCCTGGAGCCGACCTCCCGCGTCCCCGTGGGTTTCTGGATGCACCTGATTCCGGAGGCCGAGACCGGGGACGCGGTAAGCGATCCTTCTCTTGCGGACGCCTCCGTCGCTGCCCACCGCGCCTTCATCCGGGAGGCCGCGCCGGACTTCGTGAAGACCATGTCCGACGGCTTTTTCTTTTACCCGACGGGCGGGGTCCCCCCCGAGCGTCTGGAGCTTCCGGATTTGCCCGCCATCCGGGCCTCGGATCCCTGGATAGCGGGCCAGGTGGGGGTACAGGCCCGCGTCCGCGAGACGGACCCGTCCCTGCCGTATTTTTACAACGTATTTTCGCCGCTGACCTCGCTCAGGTTCCTCGTGGGCCGGGAGCGCCTCCTCGGGTTCCTCCGGGGCGACCCCCAAGGGCTTAAGGCTGCGCTGGGGAGGATGGGCGAGGGCCTCTCGGAGCTGGCCTCGGCTGTGGTGAGGGAAGGGGGGGCCGACGGGGTGTACCTGTCCGTCCAAAACCCCGACCGGGACGCCTTCGGCGAGGACTTTTACGCCGAGTACGCGGCCCCTTCGGAGCTGGCCGTCCTCAACGCCGCCCGCGCGTCGGGTGGCCGCTCCATCCTCCACGTCTGCGGCTATTCGGGGGTGCGCAACCGGCTGCGCGACTTCGCGGGCTATCCGGCGGACGCGGTAAGCTACGCGCGAGCGGTGGAGGGCGTAACTTTTCCCGAGGCGAGGGCCGTCTTCCCCGGGAAGGCCCTCATTGCGGGATTCGCGAACGGCCCGGGATCCGTAATCCACAGGGGCGCGAGGGCCGAGGTGGAAGCGCTCGCCCGCGAAATCATGGAAGAGGCCGCCGGGATGGCCGGGATCGTGGTCGGGGCCGACTGCACCGTGCCGTCGGACTTCGCGCCCGAGCGGATAGGCTGGGTGCGGGAGGCCGTAAACCCCGCCTAGCCTTGGTGGTTCCGGCCCGTACCGGGCAAGGCTCGCGGGGGCGCGCCGGGCGGCGCCCGGTTTTGGCGCGGGCCACGCTCGCGCCGTTGGTTCGCCCCCGGCGGGCACGGTTCGGCCCTTCGGCGGAAAGCGCGGGGGTTTGCGGAAGGCGGCCCAAGCTAACTCAGGCGGAGGGGCGCGGGGCTCCGCGCGGACCTGGCCCGGCAAGGGTGCAGGGGAGCGGGCGGCGACGCCTGGAGGGCGTTTCCGGCCACCCCGGCGCGGGCTTTGGCGGGAACGCGCTCAGGCCGCCGCCCCGTCCGCCCCGGCTCCGCCTGCCCCCGCTTCCCCCCCGGCCTCCCGCAGACCCTTCCTGGCGGCCTTGCGGCTCCGTTTGGTCAGAGCAGTAGCCGCCCGTTCGGCCAGCAGGATCAGCACCACCGTGGCGATGAGCATCAGGGTAGAAAGGGCGTGTATTTCCGGGGTGATGCCGCGCTTGACGGAGGCGTATATGAATATGGGGAGCGTGACGGAGTTCGGGCCGTGGGTGAAGAAGCTTATGATGAAGTCGTCCAGGGACAGGGTGAAGGCGAGCATGGCCCCGGCTATGATGGCGGGCGTGAGCAGCGGGAGCGTCACCCTGGTGAAGCTGAAGAAGAAGCGGGCGTTCAGGTCCTTGGCGGCGAGGTCCATGTCCTTGTCCATGGTGGCCAGCCTGCTCCTCACCGTGAGGGCCACGAAGGAGATCTGGAAGGTCACGTGTCCCACGATCAGTGTGAAGAAGCCCATGTCGAACAGCGACGAGAAGGCCCTCAGGATGCTGAAGGCCATGGTCAGGGCCACGGCCATGATGATGTCCGGGACCACTATGGGGAGGTTCACGAACAGATCCAGCATCCCCGGCTTCTTTATCCTCGAGAGCCCCAGCGCGAGCGCGGTGCCTATGACGGTCGCCACCACGGTCGACACGGCCGCCACTACCAGGCTGTTCCAGGCGGCCTCCAGTATGTAGGGATCCTGGGCGAGCTTCCTGTACCAGTCTAGCGTCCAGCCGCGCCAGCTTAACCCGTAGCGGGTGTCGTTTACGGAAAAGAAGATGACGGCCAGGGACGGGACGTAGAGGAGCACTATGCAGAAGTAGGAAACCAGCGTGAAGGCGAAGCCCAGCTTGAAGCGCTGCATCAATACATCTCCCCCTTCCTGGTGAGCCTGGACGTCTTGAACAGGGCGAAGCTCAAGAGCGTCAGGACCATCAGCGCCAGGCTCAGGGCCGCCCCGAAGGGCCAGTCTCGGGCCTGGCTGAACTGGTGCTGTATGAGGTTCCCGATGAACATGTACTTGGCCCCGCCCAGGATGTCGGTCACCACGTACATGGCCATGGCGGGCACGAAGGTGATGACCACGCCCACGTAGAGACCGTGGATCGTCTGGGGGAGTATGGCGGAGAGGAAGACCGTGGACTTCTTCGCGTAAAGGTCCCTGGCGGCCATGGGGAGCCACCAGTTCATGCGCTCTATGGAGGCGTAGAGGGGCAGCGCCGTGAACGGCAGGAATGTCGTTATCATGCCCAGGTACACCGCCAGGAACCCGGGGTACAGCGGCGCCCCCGGAGGCTGGAGGGTCAGGAATGACGCGAGTTTCGCCAGCGGGTTGCCGGGGCCGAGGATGAGCTGCCAGGCGTAGGTGCGGATGACCACGTTGGTGCAGAAGGGGACGGTCAGGAGTATCAGCCACACGAAGCGTTCGAAGGAACTCTTTCGGGAGGCTATGTAGAAGCTCAAGGGGTACGAGAGCAGCACGCAGATGAGTGTGGTGAAGAAGGCCTCCCTCAGGCTCCTGAGCATGATGAACAGGAAGTCCGGGCTCCAGCCGAAGAGGTTGAAGCCTATGAGCCTCTTGTAGTTTTCGAGGGACAGGGTCCAGTGTATGGTCCCGAACTCCCCGCGTTCCGCAAGGGACAGGAAGACGAGGCTCAGGCAGGGGGCCGCTAGGAAGACCACCAGGCACAGAGCCCCGGGGAGCAGGAGCGCCAGGGTGAAGGATCTCCTCCGCAAGCTGTCGCCTCTCGCCGTGTTCCAGAATCCTCGCCAGTCTGCCACTTCGGGCACCTCCCTGCAAAAAAAACCGCGCCCCCTTCCGCGGGAGGGGACGTGTGCTGTCCCCCCTCGCGGAAAGGGGCATGGCGGAAGAGGCGGCGAACCTTTCGGAGCGGGGGCGCCCTCCGGGGGGAGTCGGACGGGCGTCCGGCTCCCCCCTTGCCGGGAGTAAGGGCTTGCGGGATTCTCGGCCCTTGCGGCTTAAGCAACGGGCCTTAGGGCCTCGGGACTCGGAACTTGGGCCTTGGGTCCAGAACCCGGAACCTCGGGGCGCAAGCGCCCATTGCCCGTCCGGGGGTTTTGCGGCATGCCGCGTTTCCCGGGCGGCATTCCGGCCGTCCCCGCCTGACCGGGCTCCGGGGTTAAGGCAGGCCCCCCGGCCCCCCCGCGCGTATTCCGCCGCGGGTCCTAATCAGGCCGAACCTCCGCCGGCCGCTACTGCCCTGTCGTCGGCGTCCCCGAGGGAAGCCGCGCCGTCCATGGCGTCCGTCCCCGCATCTTCGTCCGCGCCCGCGGCGCCCTGGGGCCCGTTCAAGCCGCCCGGACCGACAAAGGGGTACGCCCCGCCCTGGGAGTCCGAGCCTCCTGCAAGGCTTATTGGCTTAACGGTCTCGGCACCGCTTTCCAGGGTGAGGATCTCGGACGGCCGCAGGTACAGGGTCACCGTCTCGCCGGGGATCCAGTCGCGGGAATGGTCGGAGGTGAGGACTTGGAGGCGCGAGAACGCCGCCGCGCCCGGCTCGCCGGAAAAGGAGTTCCGGAGCGAGCACACTAGCTCGACTATGTAGCCGCGGTAGCGGGCCTGGTCTATGTGCGCCTCGAGGCTCAAAAGCCCGTCCCCGGCGGCAGCGGGCCGCTCGAGAAGGAGCGAGTCGGGGTTGATGAGGACCAGGGCGCTCTCCCAGGGCAAGGGCGAGGCCGTGCGGGCGGAAACGAAGGGAAGCACGGCGGACCTCGGGTCGCCGGGGTCCCTCCGGGCCTTGAAAACGTTGGACTTGCCCATGAACTCCGCCACGAACGCGCTGTTGGGGCGCGAGAAGAGTAGCTTGGGGCTGTCCTGCTGCACTATGCGGCCCTGGTGCAGTATCGCCATGTCGCTCGCGACCGTCATGGAGTCCTCGCGGTCGTGGGCGACCATGACGAAGATGGTCTTCAGGCGCCGCTGGAGCTCCAGGAGGTCCTGGCCCACCTTGCTTTTGAGGTAGTCGTCCAGGTGGCTCATGGGCTCGTCCAGGAGAAGCACCTTGGGCTGGTTCACGAGCGCCCTCGCGAGCGCGACCCGCTGCTGCTGGCCTCCTGAGAGCTCGTCTGGGTACACCTTCTCCAGGCCGTTCAACTGCATGGCGGCGACGGTGTCGGCCACTATGGCCCGGGTCCTGGCGTTCAAGGCGTTCTGGGCCTTAAGGCCGAACTCTATGTTGCTCCGGACGTTCAGGTGGGGGAAGAGCGCGAAGTTCTGGAAGACGGTGTTGACCGGCCGCGCCTGGGGGGGGGCCTTGGTGATGTCCCTGCCGTCCAGGACGATGCGGCCCTCGTCGGGGAACTCGAGTCCCGCGATGAGTCTCAGAAGCGTGGATTTCCCGCAACCGGAGGGGCCCAGGAGCGCGAAGAAGCAGTCCGGCTCTATGGTCAGGCACACCCGGTCGAGGACCTTGCCCCGCCGGGGGTCGAAGGTCTTGGAACCGTTCTCGATCACGAGGCCGCCCGCGGGCGGGGCGGCGGCAAGCTGGGAGGGGGGGCCGGCGAGGCGGGCCCCCGAGGCGCGGGACGCGCCTGCGACCGGCAACTTAAAGGTTGTGTGGGCCAATTGCTGTCATACGCCTCCTCGGGGTCCCTAAGATATTAAGGGTATAGAAGGTGAGGGTGGGGGCGCCCCGAAGCGGCGCGCCCCATCCGGGCCGTCAAGGCCCGGTAGAGCTTTTTAGAAAAGGACAGGCTCGAGGTGGGCGGGACGCGGGCCCGATGGCCAGGTCCCGGAAAGCCGGCGCGGCTAAGGCCGCGCAGGCGTCAAGCGTTCCGCTTGCCTCAAGTGCATCATTTTGAAAACAGCCGCCTCGCCCCCCCTGTGAATCCGCGGGGGGGAGGTCCTATACTCTATACTCTGGGACTTTGTTGAAGGCGTGAAGCCAATCGTGGTCAGCCAGCTATAGATCGCTCCTGGGGATTGGCCCGGCTGAGGCCGGGGCTTCGGCTCGGTCGGCCGGGCAGACGCTGCCGGGCCGGTTCCCGCGCCAGGCCCGAGGGGCCCGGGACGGGAGGAGGCCGCCCCGCCTGGGGAAGCCTCGAAAAAGAATGGTTTTATATCACGGCGCAAAGGCTATTGCAAGCGATGCCGACGGCTGGCGGGCCGTTCCGCCCTGCCGTCGCGGAAAGGCCGCTTCGGCGCCCCGCCGCATGCCGAGGACGGGGAAAGGGAGGCTGGCGGAAAAGGCCGGACGGTAGCCCCGGCCGGAACTTTCCCTCGCGTCACGCCTTGGGTTAAGGGGAAGCCGGGAGTGCGGTCGCGGGTCTTCGTGGATTATATGTTAAGTCCCCGCTCCCGGTTTGTCAAGGGTTTCGCCGGGAGCGCGGAAAGGCTTCCGCGGATGTGGCGGAAGGCCGCGCCGGGCCGCAAAGCGGCGCCGCCGCTATGCCCGCCGAATGGGGCGGCGGAAAGGGACACGGGAAACGCCCTCGGAAGGCGGGCCGGAAAGTCCGGGCCGGCCGCCGGGAGGGATATCCGTAACCCCGCCGGTTCGGCATGGGGTCACCTCGGGACCCCTCCTGGCCCGGAAGGGGCGGCTTGCTGGCCCGGCCCTCCAGGCAGGGGAGATCGCCTGCGGCCGTCCCTGGCCGCCCGTGCCGTCCCTGGCCCTTTTCAAGAGGCGCCGAAAGCGCGTCGCGGCGCCCCGCTGCTTTTTATCGGAAGCATTGGCGGCTGGCATAAATTTCCGCGGCGCGCGCGGGCTCCGGCGGGAAGAAGCCTCTGCCGGGGCCTCGCGGCGTCGGCTGGGAAACCGCCGGGCGCTGAGGGAGGGACGGCGAAGGCGATTTCCAGAGCAGGATTCTCGGGGTGGCGGCCCTGAACCCCGGGCCGCAGGCCCCGAGCCTCAGGCCCCGGGAGCCCTGCCCCGGGCCGCGGGCCCCGGGAGCCCTGCCCTAAGCGCGGCTTCCCTTGACAGGCGGGGCCCGGGGAAATACTATGCCGGTGTATCCGGTTTTGGAACAAGGTGAGATTCCTTGGCGGACCCGCCGCTGTAAAGGGGGACGGGCCTGCGGAAAGGGACGCGCAGTCCCGGCCACTGGGCCTCGTGCGGGGCTTGGGAAGGCTTCCGCCGGCCCGGGAGATCCCTGGAGCCAGAATACATCCGGAGAGCCCCGCGAGGCGGAAAGCCCCGCTTTCGGGGAAAACGCAGGCGGTTGACGGAAAAGACCCCTCTTGGACTTGCAGGTTAGGTCCGGGCGGGGGCTTTTATTTTCATGCCCCGGCTACTGGACAGTTGCACCTTATCCTAAGGAGGCACGTCAATGTTCAAAGTCGCCGAGCATAAGTCAACGCCGCAGCTGGAGATGGCGGCGGGGGCCACCACCTTCCTCTCCATGGTCTACGTCCTGGCCGTCAGCCCGATGATCCTGTCCTTCGCGGGCATGCCCCGCGACGCCCTCTTCACCGCGACGGCCCTGGCGACCATCGCCGCCACCCTGATCATGGGGCTCGTAGCCAACCTGCCCTTCGCGGTGGCGCCCGGCATGGGCATCATAGGCTTCTTCGTGGTAGTGGCCACGCAGATGGGCTTCACCTGGCAGCAGGCGCTGACGGCGGTCCTGATCTCGGGGGCGCTGTTCGTGATCCTGTCCTTCTCGCCTCTGCGCGAGAAAGTCCTGCGCGAGGTCTCGCCCGCCCTCCAGCACGCCGTGGCTGCCGGCATAGGCCTCATGATAGCCCACATAGGCCTCCGGAACAGCGGGATCCTGGCTATCGACCAGTCCGGAATGTATTCTCTGGGCGTGATCACCTCGGGGCCGGGGCTCCTGGCCGTCATAGGCTTCTTCGTCACCGGGGCGCTCATGGCTACGCGGTTCCGCTTCGCGCTCCTGGCCGGCATAGTCCTCACTACCCTTATAGGCATACCGCTGGGCGTCACCGACACCTCGGGGCTCTCCGCGGGCGTCTTCGCTCTCCCGCCCAGCCCGGGCCCCGTAGCCTTCAAGTTCGATTTCTCGATCCTCGCCTCCGGGGCCTTCTGGGGGGTGGTGCTGACGCTCCTTTTCATGGAGGTCTTCGACGGCCTGGCGGGATTCATAGCCCTCTTCACGGTGATGGGCCGGAAGGAGGCCGAACTGTACCGGTACAAGCTGGGAAGGGCATTCATCGCGGACTCCATAGGCGTCCTGGCCGGGGCGGCGGTCGGCGTGTCCCCCAACACCACCTACGGCGAGTCCGGTTCCGGTGTGGCCATGGGCGGCAGGACAGGCATGACGGCCGTTTCGGTAGCCGCGCTGTTCGGCCTCTGCCTGCTGCTTTCGAGCTTCTTCCTCATGATCCCGGCCTCGGCGGTGGCGCCGTCCTTGGTCATGGTGGGGCTTCTCATGATGGCGTCCCTGACGAGCCTGAACTTCAAGGACGTTACGGAGTCCTTCCCGGCCTTCGCAATAATAGTCATCATAGCCTTCACCCTCAGCCTCTCCGACGGGCTCGCGGTCGGCTGGATCCTCTTCATACTGATGAAGCTCCTGCGCGGCAAGAAAGCCGAGCTCACCACGACCGTGTGGGTCGTGGGAGTCCTCTTCCTCGCCAAGGAAGTCCTGGCCCGTTGAAGGCCGTCCCGGCTGGGGGGGGGGGGCGCCGTTCCGGGCCCGCGTGAAGGCCGGGCCGGCGGGGGGGAGCGGCGGAGTTTCCTCCCTCCGGCCTCCTCCCCTCCCCCGTTCCGGCCGGAACGCGTCGGGCGGCGGCGCTTCCGGGAGGGAGCCGTTCCGAGGGAAACGTTCGGGGCTGCCGGCTGCAACGAAATCTTAATATCAACGCCAATCAGGTTGCCTGTCCGGGCGGCTGGAGCCGAGTCGCTTGCCGGGGTTTAGCCGTATCGGGGATTAGTTTTATTATATTCACCGGATGACGTAAACGATACGGCGAGGCGTCCGTTTTGAGCGGGCGGAAACGTAAATGCCTGAAATATCGCCGTCTTTTGCCCGGGCACCCGCGATTCGCTAGAAAGGGAATCTGTAAGGCATGCCATGGCGAGCCGGCTTTTAACCCGCACGCCTGGAAAGGGATTCCTCTCGCCTCCGGCAGGCGGCGATATGTTGCGCGGGGAATGGACCGGCTGGGCGGAACCGCGCTAAGGCGCCGTTAGTGAGCTGGCCTTCCGTGACGGCGGCGAAAGTATCTGCGTCTTCCGCGTCCCTCATCCAATTGCCCGGCGCAGCCGCTTTCGGTTTAACCCCGTACGTAACATCAAAAACCGTTTCTTGAACGGGACGAAATATCGGGCGAGGCTTAGGGGGTCCAGGATGCGCTGCCGGACGCCGCGCCCGGCGGAGGCGGTCCCGGCCGTCTGACGCGTCCGGCGGGTCCGGGGCCCCCTCGGCCGAATCCGGCCCGGGCGGCCCTTTCCCGGGTCAGGCGGCCCAAGTATTTCCTTGACAGGGGCCGGGGCCCGAATTTAAAATAACCGCCGTATCCGGAATTTCGGAACAAGGTGCGAATCCTTGGCGGACCCGCCGCTGTAAGGGGGACGGGGGCGCGGAGCGGGGCATGCGCCCCGGCCACTGGGCCTTGAAAGGAAAGGGCCTGGGAAGGCTTCCGCGCGCCCGGTCGATCCCGAGCCAGAACACCTTCCGGAGAAGCCCGCAAGCGCCCGCAGGCGCCCGGGGACCGCAGGCGGTCGAAGGCAAAGACCCCTCTTGGACTTATCCCCTTAGGTCCGGGCGGGGGTTTTTTTTTCAGTGCCCCCGGTTCGGTATCGAGACTGCCGCACTTCTAAGGAGGCACGTTTTGTTCAAAGTCTTCCAGCACGGGTCGACGCCGCAAAAGGAGATGGCGGAAGGCGCCACCACCTTCCTCTCCATGGTCTACGTCCTGGCCGTAAACCCGCTGATACTGTCTTTCGCGGGCATGCCGAGGGACGCCATATTCACGGCGACGGCGCTGGCCACCATCTTCGCCACCCTCGTCATGGCCTTCGGGGCCAACCTGCCTTTCGCCGTGGCGCCGGGCATGGGGTTAAACGCCTTCTTCGTGGTCATAGCCACCCAGATGGGCTACACCTGGCAGCAGGCTCTGGCCGGGGTGTTCGTTTCGGGAGTCCTGTTCGTCATCCTGTCGATCTCGCCGTTGCGGGAGAAGGTCCTCCGCGAGGTGCCGCCGTCGCTGCAGCACGCCGTGGCGGCCGGCGTGGGCCTGATGATAGCCCACATAGGCCTCAAGAACAGCGGCATCATCGTCATTGACCAGGCGGGCATGTACTCCCTCGGGTCCATCACGGCGGGCGCGGGGCTCCTGGCCATCTTAGGGCTTTTCATCACCGGGGCTCTCCTCGCGATGAAGTTCCGCTTCGCGCTTCTCCTTGGAATCATCGTCACCACCATAATAGGCATCCCCATGGGGGTCGTCGACACCGCGAGCCTGGCCGGAGGCCTGGTGCACCGCCCGCCTTCCCTGGCCCCGGTGGCTTTCATGATGGACTTCTCCGTGCTCGGGAACGGAGGGTTCTGGGGCATAATACTGACCCTCCTCTTCATGGAGATCTTCGACGGGCTGGCAGGCTTTTTGGCGCTCTTCACGGTCATGGGCAAGAAGGACGCGGAGCTGTACCGCCACAAGCTCGGGAAGGCATTCATCGCCGACTCCGTGGGCGTGGTGGTCGGCGCCGCGCTCGGCGTCTCCCCCAACACGACCTACGCGGAGTCCGGTTCCGGCATAGCCGCTGGAGGGAGGACGGGCCTCACCGCCTTGACGGTGGCCGTCCTGTTCGCCCTGTGCCTGCTCCTCGCCAGCTTCTTCCTCATGATCCCCGCCTCCGCGGTGGCCCCCGCCCTCGTCATGGTGGGCCTCCTCATGATGGCGTCCCTCATAAGCCTCAACTTCGACGACATCACGGAGTCCTTCCCGTCCTTCGCGATCGTGGTCATCATAGCCTTCACCCTGAGGCTCTCCGACGGCATGGCCGTGGGCTGGATCCTCTTCATCGTCATGAAGCTCATCGCCGGGAAGATGAAGGAACTCAACTCCACCGTCTGGGTTGTGGGCATCCTGTTCCTCGCCAAGGAGATCCTGGCCGGCTGAACCGCCCCTCCCAGTCCGAACCGGCGCTCGACGCCCGGGGGCGGCGGCATGTGCCGGGTACCCGGGGCCTGAGGCAAGGTACCCGGGGCATGAGGCACGGGATGCGGCGGTGCCAAAGCCCCGGCGCCCATGCCCCCCATCGCGCGGGTTCGGCCCGCCCGTTCCTGCCGGGCAACCGGTTCCTGCCGGGCAACCCGACCCGGCTCCTTTATACCGCCCGCCGAGAGGCGGGGCCTCCTTGCGGCCCCGGTCGGATCCGTATCCGTCCGGGGCCTTTTTTTTGCTTATCGCGGCCCTTTCTCTCCCGGTCGGGACAGCTCGCCCCGGCCTCAGGCGGAATACCCGCCGCGCCCGCCCGGCTTCTCGTCCCAAGTCCTGCTCCAGCTCCCGCTCCAGTGCGCCTAAGCCATGTCCTCAGTGCGGTTTTCCCTCCCGGAACCAGCGGGCGGCGCGGGGCCGCCGCCGGGAAGGGGGCCCTGGAAGCCATGCGCGGCGCTGGTTGCGGCTCATGGAAACCGGCGCCTTGATTCTCACGGGCATATTGTATACAAAGTGGACGAGCGCTAGATGAGTCAGGCCAGACAGCCAGCTTCCCGGTCCTTCCCGGAAGGAACATTTTCGGTTCCACCCGATCCCGGCGGTGCCCCCCCCCGTCAGTTTTTACAATCCGCCTGAAAGGCTCTGCGCCATGGGTCTATAATGGTATGTAACTGGCCCGTTTCCGCGCCTGGCCCGAGAAGCGCCGCGAGGCGGGCGCCCCGAAGGCCGGGTCCGGGAAGCCTTAGCGGCGCGGGGCCTGCCCGCCTCACGGGCGGGGAGGGTTCCGGCCCGGAGGCCCGGGCCGGATGCCTTGCTGCCTCGCGACCTTGCGGCAGTCTGGCCTGCGGGCGCTTGCGCGCCGCGTTTCCGGGGGGGCGGGCTTTCCGTTCCGGCCGCCGGATCGCGATCCTCCTTCGCGGGCGGGCGGCTTCGCCTCCTGCCCCGCGCCGACGCCCGCAGGCAGGGCCAGCCTCCTCGCTTCCAGCTGACGATATTCCCCGGGGGGATCCGGCCCCTCAGACCGTATGAACACGATGCCGTCTTTCGAAGAAACGGAGGACCCCGCGATTAGGGTCCGGGAAATGGGCGGGAGGCTTCTCGTCGCGGGGGGCGCCGCTAGGGACTTCGCGATAAGGCAGCTGTTCGGCGCGGGCCGTCCTTTTCCGGACGGGGGGGATCTCGATCTGGTCGTCTTCGGGCTGGATCTGGAGGGCGTCCGCGAGGCGCTCTGCCCCCAGGGCCAGGCCAGGATCGTGTGGAGGCGGGACGGAGGCTGGGACTCCACCAAGACGGCCATGGTCCAAGTCAGGCGCGGCGGGGCCCGCTTGGAGGCCGTGACGCCCAGGACCGCGCGGCCGGGCGATGGCCGCGGGGAACCGCGCCCGGATCCGGCCGGGGAGAGTCCGGACGGCTGCGGCGCGGTTGCCTTCTCCGAGGGCGCCCTGGCCCGGGACGCGGAGTTGCGCGACTTTACCGCCAACGCCATGTACTTCGATCCCCTGGAGGGGCGGCTGCTGGATCCCCTGGGCGGGCTCAACGACGTCCGGCGTGGCTTCCTCGCGCCCTGTTCGGCCAGGGCCCTCGCAGACGATCCCGTGCGCATGCTCCGGGCCATGTCGCTCGTGGCCAGAAGGCCCTTCGCCGCCTCCCGCGAGCTCCTCTCCATGGTGCGCGCGTCGGCCGGGCTCCTGGGCCGCGCCTCCCCCGAGCGGTTCTGGCCGGAGTGGAAGGCCATGGCCGAGAGCCCTCGGCCCCACCTGGGGCTCGCTTTCCTCGCGGAGAGCGGGCTCATATCCCGTTACCCGGAGCTGGACTCGCTGCGCGGACTAAAACAGCACCGCAACTTCCACCCCGAGGGGAGCGTCTGGAACCACACGGTGCTCGTGGTCCAGGCCATGACCCGCCTCGACTTGCCCAAGGGGGCCGACCGGGCCGCGCTCGTCATGACGGCGCTTCTCCACGACGTCGGCAAGACCCTGGCCGCCCGCAGGGCCGCCCCTGGCCCCGCTGGCTCCGGCATGGTCCTTTACCCCGACCACGCGGCGCTGGGGGCCCCGGCCGCAAGCCGGTTCCTGAAGGCCATGGCCGCCCCCGAGCGGGTGGCCAAGGCCGTCTCCAAGCTTACGGCCCGCCACATGGACTCGGCCTTCAGGAAGCTTTCCCCGGGAAGGCTCAGGTGGATAGCGAGGGAGCTCGCCCCGGAGGCGGACCTCTCCGACTTCTGGGCAGTTGCCGCGGCCGACTGGAACGGGCGGAGCCCCTGGCCGGAGAAGTACCCCTATTCCCTGGAGGAGTTCCTGGAGCCGGTGGGTGGCCTGGCCGGGCCTCCGAGGGATCTCGTGACGGGGGGCGATCTAGTCTGCTCCTTCGGCGTGCCGGAGGGCCCCGAGGTGGGGAGGATCTTGAGGCTCGTGCGCAGTGAGCACGACGAGGGCCGCGTGGACACGCGCGAGGGCGCCTTGGAGTTCGTGGCGGGGTTGCTGAGGACCGGAGCGTCCGGGACCGCTGGCCCGGAGAGACCGGAGGCCGCTTCCGGGGCGGCGGCGGGGCGCGGGGCCGAGCAGATTTCGGACCGGGCCCGCTTCAGTCCCCTCCAGGAGCCCGCCGCGCGGTCTTAAGGTGACGTTCAGGGCAATCTGCGAACGCGGCCCGGTCCTGTTACGTTTGCCACCCGTGCGCGGACGGATGGCCGGGGCCCTTTCGGGGGGGGGCCGCCCCGTGGGCGCGGGGCACCCTCCTCTACCGGGACGGCTCGAGCGGGCCGGCTCACGCGGAAAGCTTCGCGCCAGCCCCTTCCGGGTCGGCGGGGGGGCTTGGATGGCGTACTTCCGCGCAGTCCCGGAGGCTGGCGCCATGCGGATCCGACGCCGCGCCTCAGGGCCCGCAGCGCGGCGGCGACGCGGGAGACGCCTCCGGGCGGGGCCGCCGACGGGGC
>JAIRZX010000507.1 GCA_031267005.1 Deltaproteobacteria bacterium | reverse complement strand
GGCCGAAGGCGGCGACAAGACCGGATTCCCCGCGCCGGTCGCCGCCCCTTCCGGCCAGCCCGCCGCCGCGGCTCACGGCCCGGGAGGAGGAAACGGCCACGCGCCCGTCCCGGAGCCCGTCCAGGAAGCCGTCCCGGCGGACCCCGCCTCCCCGCCCTCCGTCTCCGCCCCCTCTCCCGCGAACCCGCTCGTGGGCCGCATAGCCCAGCAGGCGGCGGGGGGGCCCGTACCGGCCCCGGTGGTCAAGGCCGTCCAGGCCAGGAAGCCCCAGCCCCTGGACACCGCCGGGCGCACCATGTTCATCAAAAGCCTGCTCCCCGCCGATCAGACCCAGCAGATCCGCATGGTGTCCGGCTCCTCCCCCGCAGCCAAGATACTCCGCGAGGCGCAGTAGCGCCCGGCTCCCGCCCGAGGCCGCGCGAGCCTCTGCGGGCTCGCGCCCAAGGCTTCCCCGGGGCCGCGCGGGCCTTCTCCGGTCCTTATGAAGTAGCCTTCCCCCCCCGGACTGCGCCTTCCATGGACCGGTCGCTGGCCGGACGGCTCCCCCCTCGGGCGGATAAGCAAAGTCCGTATCGGGCGGATAAGTCCGTATCTGGCGGATAAGCAAGGACCTTATCGGGCGGATACGCCAGGACCTTATCTGGCGGATAAGCCAGTCCTTTGAAAGCTCCCGCGTCCCGGGTGCGCCAGGACTCGATCGCCCCTCCCCCCGATTCCCTCCCCGGAGCCGGGGGGAGGGGTTTTTCGTTCACGTGGTGTGATATAATATATTATCTGCTTGCAGGCCGGGCCGCAGAGTGCGGCACGGCCCCCGCAACGTCCAGTACCCCTCGGCCGGGCAAGGCCCCGGTCCTCCGGGCGCAGTACCGGTTCCCAGAGCCTCCCCCCGCGCGACTCCAACGCGGGGGGGAGGGGAGTTTGAAACCATGTCCGCTTTTTCCCGCGCCTCGGGCGGCGGGAAAGGGGAGCCACGCCCCTTTCCCGACGCCCCCACGGCTTACGGGCCTTGCGGGGCTTCCTGCGAGGATTCCCCCAAGGCTTACGCGCCCTCAAAATTTCCCGGCGCCTCCATGGCTTCCGCCGCCTCAGCGCCTTCCCGGCATTCCGGGGACTCGGCGCCTTCCCGGCCGGCCCCGGCTGCCCTGGAGCTCTCCTTCGTTCTGGCGCTCGCGGCGGCGCTGGCCGCCTCCCTCGCCCCCTCCGGCGCGCCGTCGGTTGGCCCGGCGCCCTTGATGGCCCAGGACGAGGCGGAGCTGAACCCGCCGGCGCCCAGGCTCGCGGCCGCGAGCTACCCGGTGTGGCTGTTCGCGAGGTTCCTGAACAACGGGCGCGGCGCCTTCGCCGTGGAGCTGATGACCCGTCCCGAGACCGGCTGCCCCCACGAGTTCAACCCGCAGCCCAGGGATCTGGAGCGGCTCACCCAGACGAGGACCCTGGTCAAGAACGGCCTGGACCTGGAGATCTACCTCGCCAGGGCCATCAGGGTGGCCCCGCCGGACGTCTACGTGATAGACGCCTCCTCAGAAGTGCCCACCATGATCAATTCCTACGGCAGGCTCTCCATCCCCGGCGAGCCTTCGCCGCAGGCCGCCATGGAGCCCAACCCGCACATCTTCCTCTCGCCGAGGCTCGCCTCCATGATGGCGGCGAACATAGCCAAGGGAATGTCAGCCAGGGACGCCGAGGGGGCCGCGCACTACCAGTCCCGCCTGGAGCTCTTCCAGGCCGACATGCGGGCCCTGGAAGAGGACGCCGCCCTTTTCAAGAGGACCCACCGCGGCTACAAGATAGTAACGAGCCACGGCTTCATGGACTATCTGGCCCAGGATCTCGGCTTGACGATACTGGCCGACGTGGAGCCCGCACCAGAGGTGACCCCTTCCGCCGCGAGGCTCAGGAAGATAGCCGATCTCGTGACCGACGAGAGGGTGGCCGCGGTGCTCCTGGACCCGCATGCCGACTTGAAGCTCGCCCAGACGCTCGGCTCGGAGACCGGCGTGCCGGTGGCCGTCGTGGACCCGGTCACCGCCGGCCCGGCGGATCCCCCCTTGAACTACTACCAGTCCGTGCTGAAGCAGGACATGAACATGCTGGGCAAGCTCTTCCCGGTGAACGCCTCCTGACGGGCGGGAGGGGCGTCGGCCCGTTTCAGCTTCGCGCGGGGAGGCTTTCGCGGCTGCGCGGCCGATTGTCGGCCGCTTTCTGACGCGGGCCGCCGCGAACGGCGCGTACGGCGAGGACGGCCCGGAAGGAGCGGGAGGCCCAAGGCGGCCCGGAAGGTAGCGGTAAGCCTCCGGAAACTGCGGGAACCCTGTGGAATCCCCAGGATCCCCCGCGTAAATCCCTTGGAGCCTGGAACTCTCTGGAATTCCCGGGTTCCATCGCGGAATCCCTTGGAATCCGCAAGAACCCATAGGAAGGCTCGCGGTTCGCCCCGCGGTTCCAGGGGCGTAACGCCGCGATGCCAATTTCTCCCCGACGGCCCGAAGCGTTAACTCCTCCGGCGGGACCGCCCGCACGGCTCCGCCTGTCGAACCCGCAGCTCCGGCGGGGCGTCAATATTCTTGCAAAGGCTTTCCGCGCCATGCCGGATTTCGGCCGCGCCCTTTCCCGGAAGGCGCGGAAGGCAGGCGCTGCCGCAGGGCCCCGCTGGCCGGACGGCAGGCGAAAGCGTCGGCGTAACAGCCTCCGCGGCTTGCGGGCCCGAGACAGGCTTCCGGCGGCGGCGACCTCGGGCGCCGGCCGGGACAGGACGCCGGGGCCGCTTTCGGCCCGCTCTAAGGCGTAGCGATTAAGGGACGGCGATCATGAACGATCTGGATGCGAAGGCATCGGCGGCGCCCGGAACGGGCGGTGAGGGGCAGGCCGCTGGCGGCAAGCGCTGCCCCTGTTGCGCAGCGGCGGCCAAGTCCGCGGACGGGGCCGAAGCGGCCAGCGCCGCCGATACCGCCGACGGGGCCGAAGCGGCCGCCGCGGGCAGGGCCGCGTCCGGCCGACCGGCCCTCGGGTGGGGCGGGGCGCGGGACGAGGAGCCGGCGGTTGCGATACGCAGGCTGGGCGTGTCCGTAGGCCGCTACGACATCCTTAAAAACGTGAGCCTGACCGTGCCACCCCGCCGCCAGACCGTGGTGATAGGGCCCAACGGCGCCGGCAAGAGCACTTTGGTGAAGGCCGTCCTGGGCCAGATAGACCATTCCGGGGAGATCTCCTACAGCCCGGCCAGGCCGAGGTTCGGCTACGTGCCCCAGCGCCTGGATTACGACCGGCACCTGCCCATTACCGTGTCCGAGTTCATGTCCCTGGGACGCTCCCGCTGGCCGGTGTGGCTGGGCACGCCCCGCCGCGTCCGGGAGGAGAGCATGGCGAGGCTCTCGCTGGTGAAGGCCGAGCACCTTTACGCGAGGCCTTTGGGCTCTCTCTCCGGGGGCGAGTCACAGAGGGTCTTCCTGGCGCGGGCGCTCATGGAGGACCCGGACATCCTGGTCCTTGACGAGCCCGCGACGGGCGTGGACGTGTTGGGCGAGCAGCTCCTCTGCGAGATACTGGAGGGCTTCAAGAGCGACTTCACGGTCCTCATGGTGAGCCACGACCTGGCCGCCGCCCGGGCCCACGGGGACTGGATAGTGTGCCTCAACCGCACCGTGGTGGCCGAAGGCCCCCCTTCCGAGATCTTCAGGCCCGAGGTCATCTCGCTGGCCTTCGGCATCCACCAGAGCCTGCTCTTTTCCGGAGGCCCGGGCATGCCGGGCTTCGGCCCCGCAGCGGCAGGCCCTCCCGGGGCGCGGTATGCCGCGGAGGCCGCGGAGGCTCCGGGGGACGCGGATGCCGCGGGGCCCCAGGTGCCGCCGGTGGATCCTGAAAGAGTCGGCGGCCCTCCCGGCGCCGGGGCGGGGACGGCCGCGGTTTCGGCCGGGGGTGGCGGATTATGACGCTCGCGCCCCTCTACGACCTCTTCGGTCCCCTGTACGGGCCCGTCTTCATGCGGAAGGCGGCGCTGGCCATGTTCCTCCTTTCGATCGCCGCCTCCGGCACGGGGGTGCTGGTCGTGAGCCGGAGGATGGCCTTCTTCCCGGACGCCGCAGGCCACACGGTCTTCGCCGGGCTCGCGCTGGGGCTGATATTCGGGCTCCCGCCGGCCCCGGCCGTACTGTGCTTCGGGGTCTTCATAGGCGTCCTCATCATCTGGCTGGTCCGCCACAGCAACCTCGCCTCGGACACCGTGATAGGGCTCGTCTTCTCGGGCGGCGTGGCCCTGGGCCTCG
>JAIRZX010000634.1 GCA_031267005.1 Deltaproteobacteria bacterium | reverse complement strand
GGTGCCGCTGGCTCGGGAGTGGGGGAGCGGGGGGGAGGTGCCGCTGGCTCGGGAGTCGGGGAGCGGCGTCGCGCCCGGGATCGCGGAAGTTGCGGAATTCACGGACATTGCGGGCCGGGACGTTCGGGAACGGAAGACGAAGGGCAGTGGCGCCCGGACCGGAACTTGACAGTCAGGAGGCAGACGGAAGACCCGCTAATAATGGAATCGCTCGGGCCGGCCGGCCCAGCTGAGGGGTAAGCAACGGCGGAGTTGCGCCCAGTTCATTTTTTTGAAGCCCGAATCGCCACCGCAACCGGGGGAGATGATACCGTCCCCTCCCTCATGGAGCGCTCGGCTTCTGGGGGGGGGTTGACTTTTCGCAGTGGAATCATTTGATTTGCTCTTATTGCCATTCTAGTTAAATATTAGAAAAGGCGAGGCATTAAATCTTAATATAGTACGGCCATATCTTGGATGTCATTCTAATATTTATCGAGAATGGAAATAAATGGAAATTTCCAGGCCAACTAATTATTATTTTTATTAAATATTTGAATATTATCCTAAACATGGAAGTGTTATATAATGATTAACTGTTATTGAATTTAAAAATTTTGAATGAAAATGTGTGGAAATCCAGATATTGTTTTTTCCACAGGTATGGATAGTCGAGTGGTTCCGTAATATATCCGCGAACAGTGATGCTTGAAAGTTTTATCAGATTACGGCGCCTTCGGCTAAGGAGGCTAGGCGCCCGCGGGGCGTCCGCGGCGGGGCGTCGCCGATGCATGCGCGGTGGAGGCCGGGGCGGGAGCGGACACGGCTTCCGGGGGAGTTCCCGCTCGTCAGGGGCGGCTGGGATTAGCAAAAAAAAAAATTAAAGGCCGGGGCGTCGGTAACGCGCTCGCGGCAGGCGCGAGGAGGCCGGGAGGAGGCGCGGAAGGAGGGAAACGCGGTTGCTACGCCGTCCGCACCGGAGTATATGGCAAGGGACAGGGGATAACCCCAATTTGAACCAATTAGGTAATATATGATTAACAGCATAAGCTATTCCAGGTATTTTTATATAATTTTATAGAGTACGGCCTCCTATTAAGGGCCTTTCTGGCCAGGAAAGGCGAACGGGGGGAAGGACTTTTTCAAATATAAAAAAAAACGCGGGCTTTCGTTGACATTTGATCCTGTCGGGATTAAATTAATATACGGAAGGCATTCAAGCCCCCGCATCCTGCGGGGCGAAGGGCGCCGCGCCGCCACCCCACAGCGTCCCGCCCGGCCTTCTTGGAAAAATAAGGTAAAGAAGCGGTCTATACGATCGCCTAACCTGCTTGCGCCTTTTTGCCGGACGCGCCGGGCGCGCCTGTACGGGTGTATCGCGCCCTTTTCAGGCCAGCCCGCGCCCTAAGCGGGGGTGTCACTTATGACCGAAACCAAGCTTCAGAAGTTCGCAGAATGCGCCGCTGCGGCGCGCTCGGCCTGCGAGGCGCGGGCAGCCGGACGGGTAGCGTCCTTCGGGCCGCCAGTTGACGGAACTGAGATCTGCGTGCCGGCCTTAGCCGAGGCCTCGGGCGCCTTGGATGATTTAAACGGGGGGAAAGCCGCGTTCGAGAACCCGGTCGAGTTCGCTTCGGCGGTGGTGGATCTCATGAAGGCTTACGCCTGCGAGAGGCGCCCGGAAATGGTGGAAAAACTGTTCCACCGCCTTCCCCGTTTCCCGAGGGCGGACGATCTGGACGATCGCCTGTCCGAAGGAGCCAGGATTTTCTCCTCTGCGGCGTTGGACGTGGGCGATCTCGTGACCGCCGAGCAGGCATGCTGCGACGGGTTCCCGGACGGCCATTGCTTCAAGACGGCCGCGAAGCGCCTGGAGGCCGCCGTGCTCCTGATAGCCAAGCACCTGACATTGGGCGACTTCCGGAAAGCCCTCCAGTTTTTCCGCCCCTTCGTGCCGGACATGTCCAATCCCTCCTGGGCGCCGAAGCCCACTCTGGGCGAGAGCTGGGAGGAGGCCGAGGCCCGGAAGGGCTTCGAAAGGCGCCTCTCCGAGGCCGCGGCCGCGCTCTTCGACCACTGCGAGCGCTTCCAGCTCTTCGCGGAGATGTCGGATCTCTACGACATGGTGGAGAAGCTGGGCGGGGCCGACGAGCTGGCGGAGCTGCGGCTCGCCAAGTCCGCCGCCCTCGTGCGCCTGGCGGTGGAGACCGGAAGGCTTAGCGACGGAGTCCACTACTACGGGTCGTTAAGCTGCCTGTCGTATCTGGACAGCTCCGGCGAGACGCTCTCCAAGACCCTGATGATCCTCATAGACGCCTTCCGGGACACCGGCGACGAGTATGCCGTGCAGAAGCTCATCACAGGGGGCTGACGGGTTACGGGGCAGATTTTTGCCGCGCTCCGGCCCAGGCAGGTTGCGACGGGGTCCGAGCATGCCCGCTTCCTGACCCTTTCGCGCGGAATACCGCTTCAAGCCGGATTTTTGAGTCCGGGCACTTCATTTTCCGGCCACGGAAGGGCGAGGGAGGGCAGACCCCGGAATGGTAATGGCGAGGGGAGGCGGGGAGCTGGGAGGCTATGGCGAGGGGAGGCGGGGAGCTGGGAGGCTATGGCGAGGGGAGGCGGGGAGC
>JAIRZX010000443.1 GCA_031267005.1 Deltaproteobacteria bacterium | reverse complement strand
CGCCCCCGCAGGCCGGGCCGGCAACGGAGGCTCAGCAAGGGCGGACCGGCGCGGAAAGCCCGGGGGGGGTTGGGGAAGCCGGCGGGGGCGGACGGACGCCCCAGCATCTGGAAACGCGTCTTCCGCGGAATCCGGCCGCGTCCGGACTGGCTTGCGGGCGGAAAGACGGCGCCCCGCGCCGCGCCAGCCGCTTTCCCGGCGCCCCGCGCCGCATGCCCCATTCGCCGTGCCCATGCCCCGTGCGCGGGAAGGCCAGCGGATGGCTCGCGGGAGAACCGCTATTGGTAGAAAGGCGTTTCGGGTCCCCCGTCCACGCTCAAGTAATATTTTCTGACGTCGCGGAACAGATCGCCGGACTCGCTGAAGGCGCCCGCCATGGCCCTCGCCACGGTAACGGGCTTGTCGGGCCTGAAACTCACGGTGAAGGAGCCCGGGCCGGCGAAGACGGCCTTCATGCCTTCCGCGAAGGCGGGGTTCAGGGCCAGGCCGGCGTTCTGGCCGGATTCCCGGAGCTCGTTCTCGGCCATGTCCGCCAGCCGGTCCATGCTGGTCCCGTTCTGCTGGGCAATTCGGGAGAGCCTGGATCCAAGGGAGGCGTCCTTGTAGGAAACCGAAGCCCCAAGCGCGCCCAAGGCCATGATCTCGTCGGAGGACAGGAGGGGTAAGGCCGAAGAGAGGTTGTCCAGTTCGGTGAAGTAGTGGGCTGAGAGGAAGTCGGCGAGCGCCTGGTCCACGCCCGTCAGGGATATCCGGGCAGTCAGGGCGAAGAGCCCTTCGGCGTCCAGGCTGTCTACGGCCCATGTCGTGGCGCCCGTTTCCGGGTCGCGTTTCCTGGACAGCTTCAAGTCCGCGCGGTACGCGTCTATTCCCAGCCTGCGCGCGAGCTCGCCCGGCTCCCGGAGCCATTCCGGGGCGTCCGCCGGAGGGGCGGCCATGAAGAACCCCTCGAGGGAAGCCGAGGAGTCGTAGATCTTTCCGGCCTCGGCCGGGCCCTTCCAGGACAGGGACTTGAAGCCCGCGTCCAGGCCCTTCCCCTTGACGGAGAAGTCGCTTAAGGACAGCGAGCCCAAGGAGAACGGGAGCGACACGAGATCGCCTAAGGTGCTTGCCTTCCTGATGGCGCGCCCGTCCTCGAGGGCGATGGCCTCCGCCGCGGCCGCGCGGACGCGCCTTATGAGCTTCCTCGCGTCCAGGCCCTCCGATTTGAGGGCCCCCAGGGACGCGCGGATTCCGCCCGAGTGTCCGTCTGCCGAGGTTTCTGCCGTGAAGCCTGTAAGCGCGTAGCTGCCGAAGGCGCCGGCGCCTAAGACTTTCTCGGTCTTTATCTCGCTAACCGCCGCTTGGAAGCTCTCGCCGTCGCGCGACGCGAAAAAGGCGCGGAAACCCGTCGCCCTGTCGGAGGCGGCGCTCTGCGAGAGCATGACGTCCAGCATGTCGACCGCGGCCCCCGCCCCGCCGCCGGGGCCGGATCCGCCGAAGGCTACCTCGAGCGCCTCGTAGGCGTCGAGGCCTATCCGGACGCTCCCGTCTTCGGCTTCGGCCGTAACTCCGGTTAAGGCCGCCCGCGAGAAAGCGAGGTGGCTAAGGTAGCCCGCCAGGCCTTCCGGGACCCCGCCGGCGGCGTCCGTCAGGCGAGCGCCCTCGAGGACGGCGCGCTCTACGCCCGCCGCGAGCGGCGGGGTATCCTCCCAGGGCGAGAGCAGGGAATCGGCGGAAGTCGCCCGCAAGCCCTCCACGACGATCGAGCCGGCGAGCTTTACCGCCTTGCCGCCGGTCCAGGATTCGGGGGAGAGTGCTTTCTCCAGCTCGTCCGCGGCGCCAAGGCCGGTCATGGCCACGGAGCCAGCCGCGAGGCTGAAGTTCCCGATTTCGGCGCCGCCGGCTGCCACCTGCATGCGGATTTCCTTGGCCGCGAAGCCGATAAACGAGAGCCTGTCTTCGGCCGCGTCGTAGCCCACGGACTCGCAGCTCCACTTGTCCGCGCCGCCCAGGGCGCGGTTCATGACGGCCCTCCCGGCCCGCTCGGCGTCTTCCCGGCTTTGGTTTTGGGGCTTGTCCCTCCCGCCGCAGCCGGATACCGTAGCGAGAAGCGCCGCCGCGCACAGGCAGACGGCAACGGTCGATGGCTTGGGGGCTGAGCTGTCTGGAAAGATCATGCTGGTCTCCTTCTGGGGTTTCGCCCGGCGAGCGAACTTAACTTGTCCCGTGCGGAGGTCCCGTCGCGGCCCTCCCGAAAAGCCCGCTGCCGCAAGCCAGAAGCCGGAAGCCGGAAGCCGCAAGCCGCAAGCCGGAAGCCGGAAGTCGCAAGCCGCAAGCAGGAAGGGACTTTGCCGGGGCGAGTGCGTATCTCCCGCAGGGCGGGCCGCGCGGCTACTGCGCCATCACCACGCCCATGGGGGCCCGGCCGTTAACGGAGACGGTGACGTTCATCTCCCTTAGCACGGTATACTGCAGGGGCTCCTTGGCGCCCGAACCCAGCGGCCCGGAGCCGGACAGGAGCCCGGACTTGGCGGCGACCGATCCCGGGAACCCTAGGGCAGGCCGCCAGCTTACGCCGAGGCTGCGGGGCTCATCCAGGAAAATGGCAACCTCGCCTTCCAGCTGGGCGGCGTTTACGACCTTCGCCGGATCGAGCCCGCGCACCGCCGGGAGGAGTGCCTCCTTCAGGGCGCCGGCGGCGGGGGCGCCTCCGAAGGACCTTTCCGAAAGCACGGGGTAGAGCCTCGCCGCCGCCCCGCCGTCGATATAGTAGACGCCCCCCTCGCCTATTTGGGATCCTAAAAGGACGAGGGCCGAGCCCATGGGGTCCGCGGCGACGGCGGGCAGGCTCGGGATCCGGGAAACGTTCTGGGTGAAGCCCGCCTCCAAGGCGCCGTCCACCGCTATCTTCAGCTCCAGCTTGCGCGGGCCGCCTCCCGGCGCCCCCTCCGCCGAGAACTCCAGCGAACCTTCGGGATTTTCGCCGAAGGCCGCCAGCACCGCAGCCCCTTCCGGGCCGTCCCCTAGGTACAGCAGTTTCCGGAGCCCGAGCCTGACGCCGGAGGCTTCGAACTTCTTCAACGGCTTGCCCGCCTCGTCCGTGCGGTAGTCGAGCTTGGCGGATCTCACGTAAGCCGCCTCGGAGCCTTCCGACTGAAGGGAGAAGTGGTCCAGGTCAAGGCTGTCCAGGGCCTCGAAGAGCGACAGGGAGAAGGACAGCGGATTGTTGCCGGGCAGCGCGGCGAGCTTCAGATCCAGCCCGCCTACCGAGAAGCCCTCCACGGACAAAGCCTTTTCGTCCCCGCCCCTGTATTCGATCCCCCCGGCGGAGATCCTTCCGACAACCCCTCCGGAGAGCCCCGCGAGCGAGAAGCTGTCTACGCGCAGGGTCTCGTTGAACGCGTCCAGCTGGAGCCCCCCTATGCGGAGGCTTTTCAGCTCCGCGCCCCCTATCGCCCCTTCGGCCGAGGAGTCGAAGTTCAGCCCCGAGGCGTACAGCGTGTCCAGCTTGCCGCTCTTAAACCCCGTTTCGACGCCGTTTCTCTCGAAGGAGGCCCCCCGGGCCGTCACCTGGCCGTCCCCGGAAATGAGCGTCAGGATCTCGCCTTTCCCGAACACGGCGGTCAGCACCGCCAGCGGGCGCAACCCCGATCCGGTAACGGATTCCACCGTAAACGCCGGGGCGTCCGCGCCCTCCGCGAAGAACGAGAGCCCCTCCACCCGGAAGCCCGTGAGAAAGGGGCTCACCCTGGCCGACGAGGCGGCCATCCTGCTCCAGCCGGACCCCGGCTCCAGGGCGCGGTTGAGGGAAAACCGCAAGAGCAGCGTGGGCGCTATCGCCAGGAAGACTATGAATGCCGCCAGCGCGGCCAGGAGGGCTATCTTCACCTTGCCGAAGAATGGCTTCGGCGCTTCCCCGCCGTCCCCGTCCTCCCCGCCGATGCCCGCTGGCGCGGGCTCGCCCCCGACCTCCCCGCTTTCAGGGCCGTCCGGGCCGTCATGGACACGGGCGTCTTCGCCGCCGTTCTTGTCAAGGCTTACAAGGGACTTGGCCGGGGCGGGGGCCTCGGGGCCGTCGACGTTATCCGCCGCCGCGGAGGCGGCGGAATTTTCGGAGGGGCCGGGGCGCCCTGAATCGTTAGAAGGATCGGCGGGGCCAGTGGAGCCGGGGTTCCCGGCGCCTTCGGGGCTGGAGGTATTCTCTTCCATTGTGTCGTGTCTGCCTTGAACAGGCGGAAGCGTCCCCCGGATCCGCTGGGAGCTAGCCGTTAGCGCGCTGAAGAAAAGGTTGCGGCCGACGGGAAACCGTGAAGGGAGCGGGTTGGAGGGGCGCGTGAACGAAGCGGGCTTTCGTGGCGCGGCCGGAAAGGCGACCGTTCGGGCAAGGAGGGGCGGTATAGGACTCCTCGCGGGGCGGGCTGCGGCTCCCGTCCCGTTTAAGGCCTGGAAGGAAAAAGTCCGGAGCTGGACGGGGCACATGACTGAAAACCGAGGAAAAAACAGGGCAAGCCGATGGCGGGGACGGGCCGCGGGCGGCCCCGCGCGTCCAGGGACAA
>JAIRZX010000406.1 GCA_031267005.1 Deltaproteobacteria bacterium | reverse complement strand
GTGGTGTAAAACGTAAGATGAGCAACTATCCTCTTAGACGAAAAGAGCAACCCATAAACATATGCGAGAAGTCCCAACCAAAAATAAAAAAATGAGGAATCCTTAAGTTAGGAGTATTGATTTTAAGTCCGAGAGCGTCTGACTCAAAAAATTAAAAATTAGGTCTGAACTTCATGTTTAGTGAAGCCGGAAATAGTCGCATTTTATGCCGCAATTAGATTCGAAATTACGCCCGCGAACCATTATTGCGATTAGTTCTCTATTGCGGACGAGAGACGACGAATTATTCAGGCGGGAGGGGTAGACTGGCCTCTGTTCACCTCTTTGGGCCAAAATGACATTTTTGCGAGGACATCAAAATAGACGGCGGCGAGCTTGCGGGCGGATGCTGGAAGTCGATGGGCGCACCCGGCGCGCCCGCGCCGGCAGCATGGCGCGAGACACGAGCAGGGATTCTGCCGGGCGGGCGGCGGACGCGAGGCGGGCGGCGGACGCGGGGCGGGCGGCGGACGCGAGGCGCGAGGCGGGCGGCGGACGCGGGGCGGGCGGCGGACGCGGGGCGGGGATGAAGGCGTGGTGCGCCGCCTGAAAAGGGATGGGCCAGCTCAGGCCAAGGCGGACGCGCGAGGGGATCCGGAGCTTTCCAAGACGGGGCTTTCGGCCTGGAAGAGGTTTGCGTCAGGGAGCTGGCTCCATTTTCCGGGCTATTCGAGCGTGCGGACCATTGAGACGGGAGAGGCGGGAGGGGTTCCAGCCGCTTTGCGGGGAGCGGGAGCGCTCCGGGGGAGGCTGGCTTCTGAAACGGCCCGAAGGAGCTCCTTTCGGGCTGCCCGTAGCCGGGAGTTATCCAATCCCGTCGCGGCGGAATCGGCAGGTGCACGGGGGGGAGCTAAAAGTCAGCGGCCTTTGGGAGCTTAAGGATTCGAGCGTTTGAAACTTTGTGTATTTGAGCATTTGTGTATTTATACGTTTAAATATTTATGAATTCGACCCGTCGAAGCATTCGGCCTGGGGAGACAATGAGCGGCTCGACGCGGGGGGCTCCGGACGAAGGAAAACAGAAAGCGATTCCCGGGGGTAACTCCGCGATATCTGAACCGCGCGCCGCGTCTTTGCCGGTAAGGCGCAGACGGGCACATGCCTGCCCGGCGGGGGTGAGGCGCCGCGCTCGGCGGGCTTGGCGCGGGGTATTCTTCCGGGCTGTTCAAAACGAGTTTGGCGAACGCCCGAGTCTCGTCCTGGGGTGCCTTTAGCCTGCGTTGCCGCAGCTCCAGGATCCCTCCCCCGGCCTGGCCTCCGCGGCGTCCCCGACCGCCCCGGCTTTCTTGAACTTCCGGATCCTCTCGGCATTTCCGGCGGCGCTGAAGGTCCGGCGCACGGGGGGCCGCGGCGCTTTCGGGAGGAGGGCGGGCCGGGCAGGCCGATCCGGGCCGTATGGATAGGTTCGCGCACGGAGTTCCCACGTGCTTCAGGCCCCGGGCATTAGGCCGGGCGGGGTCCGGAGGGGCTGGAAGGCGCGGGGGGGACTGGAGGGGCCCGGGCCGACTCCCCGAAGAAGCGGGATCCGGTTGCGGGCGGCGCCAAAAATTTGACTCTTAGGAGCTAAGTTATTGGAATCATTAAAGTTTTTATATGGCATACAGTTTGCTAATGCATTCTAGCGAGGAAACAGATTTCCTTCGGGAGGTGACAGAGATGATGCTGTTGGACGTCGGAAAATTAGCTTCGGGGCCGCTCGCGCAGGAGGGCTGGCCCGCTCTGGAGTGGGGCCCGGAGTTCTGGATGAACCTCTTCGACGAGCTGGACTCGCCGGTGCTGGTTTACCGCCCCGACGGGCGGCTGGTCTGGTCCAACCGCGAGGCCTCGGCCCTCCTCGGGCTGGAGGGGCTGGAGGGCGCCCTCATGCCCGAGCGGCTCTACCCCCTCGTGAAGGGGGGGGCCAGGCTCGAGGCCTTCAGCCACGGCCGCGAGATAGCCGTAGCTTCCGAGGACGGGACGGAGTCCCGGAGGTTCGTCTTGAAGCACCTCTCCTCGGGGAGCCCCGGAGGGCTCGTCCTCGCTGCCGGTTCCGCCCGCAGGGGCCCGGACGCCGGGTGCGCCGCCGCCTACGGCGCCTACGGAGCGTCCGGTTCTTCCGGCTCTTCCGTTTACCAGCCCGCGGAGGGGGCCGACGGCTGCGTCCTCTCGCGCCGCCAGAGCTTCGGGGAGCAGATGAGCTTGGCCGGCGAGGTTAGCCGTACCGTGAAGGGGCCCTTGGCCGGGATCGAGCTCTACGCGTCCATACTGGGCGAGGAGCTGGACGTCGCGGGCGAAGGCGGGCTCTCGGCCATCCTGGACGAGATACGCTACTCCGTGAGGGAGGTAAACGAATACT
This sequence comes from Deltaproteobacteria bacterium, assembly GCA_031267005.1. Taxonomy (GTDB): domain Bacteria; phylum Desulfobacterota; class Desulfarculia; order Adiutricales; family Adiutricaceae; genus JAIRZX01. The sequence goes on along the minus strand of JAIRZX010000406.1, from coordinate 9,105 downwards.
TGACGTCCCTGGAGTCCATGACCAGGCCCCTCACGCTCGATCTCCGAAGCTGGAACGTGACGGATCTGGTGGACGAGGCCCTCGGCGCCATGAACGGGATCTTCAAGTCCAGGGGCATAGGCGTCCTGGTGGAGCAGCTGGACATGACGCTGGAGTGCGACAGGACCCTCATGGTGCAGACCTTCCTCAACGTCCTTTTGAACGCCGCCGAGGCCATGCCCCTGGGAGGGAGGCTCATAGTCCGCGAGGAGATGAACCGCGCGGGCGAGTGCGAGGTCGTCGTCACCGACAGCGGCCCCGGCGTGGGGCTCCATGACGTGAAGAGGATCTTCAACCCCTTTTTCACCACCAAGCCCCAGACCCTGGGCCTCGGGCTCCCCGCAAGCCGGAGGATCGTGGAGGCCCACCAGGGCCGCATGGTGTTCGGCAACGACGCGGTCATGGGCGCGAGGGTCAAGATCGTCCTCCCCTGTTTCCCGCCCGAGGGCGGTTGCGGGAACCTCAACTAGCCGGGGGAGGGAGCGGGAACCCCTGCCGGGCGCGGGCGGCTTCGGCCCGGCAGGAGGGTCAGGACTTTACAGGCGGCGGGCTTTTCCGGCTTGCGCGGGACTTGGCCCGGCGGGATTTGCGCCTTGCGCCGCCCGGGTTCGGCGGGATTTTTCCAGGCTTGGCGGGCTTTACGCATTTCGCAGGCCCGGGCCCGGCGGGCTTTGCGCCTTGCGAGGCGGGTTTTGCGCCTTGCGCCGTCCCGGGCGAATGGCAGCTGGGTTCGAGAAAACTTTTGGCGCGAAGGCGGCGTTTAACGCCTTCGGCGACTCCGGGACCTAGGGGCGCGGGCCCCGGGAGGCCTCCGGACCCGGTCCCCGACCGTGAAAACTGAAGGGCGTAACGGGCATGAAGGGCGGCCAGGGCCGCCTCGCGGGGCTTCGCAGCCGCGCGGGAAACGAGCGAGGTTATTACCATGCGGGCTAAATCGATACTGGCGGCGGACTCCGACAGGAGCATGCGCTCGGCGCTCTTTACGGCGCTCACCAGGCTCGGCTACGCCGTCGAGCTTGCCGAGGACGGCGAGGAGGCCTTGGACAAGGCCCGCGCGAGCGGATTCGATCTGGCTTTGTGCGACCTGAAGCTGTCAAAGGGCGGGGGCGCGGCCATCGTAAAGGAGCTAAAAAAGCTCCGCCCTGAGCTACCCGTCATAGTGATGTCCGGGGGCGGGGGCGTCAGCGAGGCGGTGGGCGCCATGCGGGAGGGGGCCCAGGACTACCTCTTGAAACCCTTCCCCGCCGAAGCGGTCGAAGAGGCCGCTTTGAGGGCCTTCGCGAAGGCGGGCCGCGACCCGGACCGGCCCGAGGGCGCTGCCGGGGCGGAGGGCGCCCCGGATGGCCCCGGCCCGGGCGGGGACAGGCCCATCGTCAGCCGGAGCGTCGTCATGAGCCGGCTTCTCGCCTTGGCCAAGAGCCTGGCGGGATCGGCCGCTACCGTGCTCCTGCAGGGGGAATCCGGCACCGGCAAGGAGCTTCTGGCCCGCTTCGTCCACAGGATGTCGCCGAGGGCCCGGGGCCCTTTCGTGGCGGTCAACTGCGCGGGCCTGCCCGAGAGCCTCCTGGAGTCCGAACTCTTCGGGCACGAGAAGGGCGCCTTCACCGGTGCCTTAAACCGCAAGGCCGGGAAGTTCGATCTGGCCTCGGGGGGCACGCTTCTCCTTGACGAGATAAGCGAGATGGACATAAGCCTCCAGGCCAAGCTCCTAAGGGCCCTCCAGGAAGGGGAGATAGACCCCGTGGGCGGCAAGGGCCCCCACAAGGTGGACGTGAGGGTGATAGCCACCACCAACAGGAGGCTCAAGGACTGGGTCGACGAGGGCAAATTCCGGGCAGATCTCTACTACCGCTTGAACGTGATGCCCTTCTTCATCCCGGCCCTGAGGGAGCGCCGCGAGGACATAGGCCCCCTGTGCGGGCACTTCCTGGCGAAATACGCCTCCCAGAACGGACGGAAGGTGAAGGGCTTCTCCGGCGAGGCCATGGAGGCCCTCCAAGCCCACGATTGGCCCGGCAACATCCGCGAGCTCGAGAACACCGTGGCCCGCGCGGTCCTCATGACCTCGGGCGACACCGTCGAGGTCCAGGACGTCTTCATGGACGAGGCCGGTTTCATGGCCGCACTGGAGAAGAACAGCCTGGCCGCGACATTGGAGCCGGAGCCCGGTTCCGAAGGGTTCGGGAACGGCGGCGACGGCGTCTTGGCCTTCGGCGGAGAGAATGGCTCCGGCCTCGGCGACGACGGCGTCCCGGCCTGGGACTGTGACGGCCGCGCCCCGGCCGGGTACGGGAACGGTCGCGGGAACGGGACCGGGGAATGGCCGGGCGGCGGGGCCGACGGCGGGAGCGGGCGCGGGAGCGCGGCCCCCTTGCCCCCCCTCTACGCGGACGGCCCGCCCGCCTCGGCCGGGCAGACGGAAGGCGCGGCCTCCCAGGCGGCGCAAGGCGCCGCGGCCACGGCGGCGGCCGCGCTGTTCGGCGCCTCGGGGGCGGCCCTCCCGGTCATGACCATAGACCAGATGGAGAGAAAGCTCATCGGGAGGGCGCTGGACGAGACCTCCGGGAACCGCACCCACGCCGCGAAGCTCCTGGGCATAAGCGTGCGCACTTTGCGCAACAAGTTAAACGAGTACCGCAACGGCGCATGCCAGGAGTCCAGCGCCGCCGCGGGCTGAGCGTCGCCGCCTTCCCTCCCCGGGTTTACGGTCGAGGCCTTCCGGCGCCAGGCCTTACGGTCCTGTCCTGCCAGACTCGAACTTGCCGCTTTCTACCGCCGCGTTGGCCCTGCGGCCTTGAACGGCGGCGGGAGTCCGGCTGTCGGATGCGAGGCGACCGCGCGGGGGGACGCGTTCGGGCCGGGGCGGCGGGGGGGGCGGACGTCCCGGAGGACAGGCGCGGGCGCTCGGGGCGGCGGTTTAGATGTAGGGCCGCGGCGGCGGCGGACGCCGTTGCCCTCCACGCGTCTGCCGTTCAAGGGCCCGGAAGCGGAGGGCGAGAGGGTTTTCCGCCGCGTCCATGCCGGAAGAACAGAGGGCCGGAAGTCATTGGGGCCGAATCGGCGGCTCCGGGACGAGGCGGCGGCTTTCGGGAAGGTACTGGAGAACTCGCGCGTCGCCCGGGCCGACCGGGGAACAGGAAGGGCTCGGGCCGCGTCCGCAGGAGTTTTCGCGGCCTTGGAAGGCTTGCGGGGAGGGGCGGCCTTTCAGGATATCGGTCGTCCCGTACCGCTCTCGGGAGCGAGGCGGGGCGGGAGAGGATAGGGGTCGGGTCCGCGTCCTTTCGGCCAGCCGTGCGCTTATGCCCGAGCAACAACCGCCAAAGAGAACGAAGGCGACCGCAGCCGTCCGGCTCGGAGACCGCCCTAACGCGGGTGCGCTTCTTGGAGGAGGCCCCCGACAGGCAGGCGCCTCCGGATCCGACGAGCTCTCAGGCGCCACCCGGCGGGTCCCGCCCAGTTAAGGCCGCGCGGCATCCTTCAGGACCGTAAAGAGTCGGACGCGAGAGCGGCGGGCTTTTCGGCCTGAAAAAGGACGTCGCCCGTTTCGCCGGGCGATGCGGATTTCGGGATGTCCCGTGCCTTGTGCGGCGGCGCCTCGGCGGGTGGACTCACCGGAACCGGGAGAGGGGGCGAGGCCGTCTTCAGGCTGGTTCGGGCTGGTACGGGCTTGTCGGGGGGGGGCGGCGTCCGGCGAAGGCCGGGAGGGACGGCCGGACGAGGCGCGACCGATTTCGCGTGAAAGCAGGCCGACTTAGCTCTTGCCGCTCCGCCCGCCGCGCTTCCCGCTCGGCATGAGGCTGACACGTGATCCGGCAAAGTCAGGCACGGGAAGGGTTCCGGGCCATCCCGGCCGGGCGGCCGCGCGTCAGGAACGGGCAGGCGGCGGCGGGGCCGTGCAGGGGCTCCCGCCGCCGCTCCTGCCGGAGCAGAGAGCCGGGCAGGCCCGCGTGGCGCCGCGAGACTTCGCCCGTCCGGATGTTCCGGTCTTGGGGGGACGGCGGCCAGCCAGGCCCTTTTCAACAGGGGCAAGCGCACCGTAAGTTCAATGGGCGGGGGGGGCGGCAGGGCGGGGGCAGGGGTTATGGAGAAGGGGGCGGGCGAGTCGGCCCCGGAGCGCCGAAGCCGGAAGCCGGTGTCGGCGGACCGGCTGTTACCCGGCGCTTGGTTCTCCCTGTCCGGACGCGGCCATGGATTCCGCTCCGGGGCTACCGCCGCCTCGGGGAGCGGCCTGTGTCCTTTGCCGCTTCCGGTCCGTGCGGGATTCGCGCGGCATGTTCAAGCTGACCTCCATGCGAGCGGTGGTCTCCCGCAGATTCGAGACTGAGTCAGACAAATTGTCGAGTCCCGTCTGGAACCCGTTCATCCTGGTGCCCACCTCAAGAAACTTGGAGTCCATCGATTTCTGCAAATCGCCTAGACTGGTGCCCACCTCAAGAAACCTGGTGTCAAAAGATGCCTGTAGGGTAGCTACGCTTGCACCCATATCTCCAATCCTGGCTTCCAACCCAGCCATTCCGGCTTTCAGGCCACCTGCATCGGCTTTCAGGCCGCCTACATCGGTTTCACGCCACTTAGATCGGCTTTCACGCCACTAAGATCGGCTTTCACGCCACTTAGATCGGCTTTCACGCCACTTAAGATCGGCTTTCAGGCCATCTATATCGGTATTGATTTTAACAAAATTGCGTTCTATGGAGTTAAACGATCTTTGGCCGAAAAAACCGAGAAAGAACGTACAAAGGACTTCAAGTACTCCGACGAACCACATTAGGGTTTGGGTATCGGCGGTCATGCAACTACCTGGCTGGAGTTTTGACAGGGGCCTTGTCGCTCCTGCGGACTGAACTTCGGGCGCCTTTATCCAGAGAGCCTCATTGCTTCCGGTGACATGGCCCGTCGTTTCCTCAAAGGACTTGAGAAAAGCCCTTATACGTTCATGTCGGTTTTCGACTCCCTCGGCTTATGAAACGCGAATGCCTGCATAGTGTATGCTCTTGGCCCGGCTGCACTAGAAAACGATTCATGACACACGCATGACACACGATTGCAACGGCGCGGCCGCCCGGCCCATGAAAGCCGCGCCATGCCGCCCCGCAACATGAAGCGGCCTGTCCGGCGCCGAGGCGCCGGAATGCCTTTCATGCTTAAGCGATAAAGCCATGATAAAGCTCAGAGCCGACTCGTCGGGAGCCGTCGGCCAGGCGGGAACAGCGGGGGGGCCACGCCGCAAAACTCGGCTGCCGTGAACCGGCCGTTACATCACGGGGACTCTCAAGGCTCCGGGTTCAAGGTCGCCTCGCGGCAGGCGAGATTTTCTAACGCTAATTTTAGCATAAGTGGCTTTCGGCGCAAAAAAAAGCCTTTTGGCCCTGAAAGCAACAGGCAACTGCTACCCGAGTTCAACTTCGATGCGCCGATTTGGGAAGCTCGTCGCCTTGGCCATGTCGCGGAGCCCGTGCCGGAGCCTCGGAGCTCGGTTGCGAGTCGGCTTTCCCGTAAGCTCGGACGCAGATCCCTTTGCGCCCGGGAAGACGGGGCGGCCGCCTCGCCCCCGCAGGACGCTTGGCGGCCTGGAGTGCGCAGTAGGGGAGCGGTGCCGGAGCCGTCATGCCGGGGGTACTGGTGTTGAATTGAAAAGCAATTCGGTGCTGGGCGCTGGGGAGGCTGTAGCATGTGTGTATCATGAGACAAATTATGGTGTACCCGAACCAAGAGCATACACTATGTTGCCGTCCGCGTTTCATGGGTCGGGGTGACGAAAACCGACATGGACGTAAAGGCGGTCTTGACAACGACAGGGGCGTCCGGGACGGTCCGCGCGGGGAGATGTCCCCTGGCATTCCTCGTCTCTGCCTGGTTTCGGTTAGCGGCGATTATGACCCGGAGGATAAAAAACGGGGAAATTATCCAAGGCTAAGTATGTGAAATCATTGGATAAAATAGGTTTTTAGTTATTAGGCCGGGACGGCGGGGAAAAGGGAGCGGCCCGGCGCTCTGCGGGCGGAGCCGGGCCGCGCCAGGGCCGGGCGCGGCGGGCTGAGGCCGCGGCCAGTCGGGGTTAACGGGACTCCGCCGCCTTTGAAGGCTTTAAAGCTTCTCCCTCCGGGGAGGCGGCGGAACCGGCGGGCTTCTGCGCGGCCGGGCGTTTGGCCCGGGGCTTGCGCTCGGCCTTGGAGGGGAGGGAGAGGGCCTTCTTGATGCCCCTCGTGGCCTGCTTGATGCGCTGGACGTTCTCGACCATGGCGAAGCGCACGTAGCCCTCGCCGCCGCTCCCGAAGCCGAGCCCGGGGGAGACGGCCACGTTCGCGTTGGAGATGAGCATCTTCGAGAATTCGACGGAGCCCAGGCTCTGGAACTCGTCGGGGATCCGCGCCCACAGGAACATGCCTCCCTTGGGCGGGGTTACCTGCCAGCCGGCCTTCAAGAGGCCGTCCACCAGCACGTCCCGGCGCTCCAGGTAGGTGGAACGGATCTCCTCCACGCAGTCCTGGGGGCCGTTCAGGGCTATGATCGCGGCTATCTGGATGGGCTGGAAGGCGCCGTAGTCGAGATAGCTCTTGATGCGGGTAAGCGCCCCTACCATCTTCGGGTTGCCGCAGATGAAGCCGACCCGCCAGCCCGCCATGGAGTAGCTCTTGGACAGCGAAAAGGCCTCCACGGCTATGTCTTTCGCGCCTTTCGCCTGGAGGATGCTGGGGGCCCGGTAGCCGTCGAAGCAGAGATCGGCGTAGGCCAGGTCGTGGATGACGAGGATCTTGTGGTCCCGGCAGAAAGAGACGATCTTCTCGAAAAAGGCTTGGTCCACCACCGCCCCGGTCGGGTTGTGGGGGAACGAGATGACGAGCATCCTGGGACGGGGCCAGGTCTGGCGGACGGCTATCTGGAGATCCTCGAAGAAGTCGCGGTCCGGGCCGATGGGGACGTTCCTGAGATCCCCTCCGGCTATGACCGCAGCGTAGGAGTGGATGGGGTAGGTGGGGTCCGGGGCCAGCACCACCTCGCCGGGGGTGATGGTGGCCAGGGTCAGGTGCGCCATCCCCTCCTTCGCGCCTAAGGTCGCCACGGTCTCGGAGTCTGGATCGAGCTCGACCCCGAAGCGGCGGGCGTACCAGGCGGCTATGGCGTGGCGGAGCTTGGTGATGCCCTTGGAGGCCGAGTAGCGGTGGTTGGTGTCCTTCTTCGCGGCCTCGACCAGCTTGTCCACGATGTGGCGCGGGGTGCCCAGATCGGGGTTTCCCATGCCAAGATCGACTATGTCGGATCCCGCCCGCCTCGCCGCCATCTTGAACTCGTTTACGGTCGCGAAGACGTAGGGGGGGAGGCGGTTCATCCGCTGGAACTCGAACAGGCTGTCAGTCATCGGTGGGGGACCTCCGGGGTTGGCGAGGCGCGGGGGGCGTTCCCGCGCCGCCGCGCCGGGAAGCGGCGCGGTTTAAATGTATATAATCGAAAATCTGTACCAAAGCGAACTAAAATCCATGCCTGGGGCCGCGGGCCGGGAGCCTGGCGGGCGATCAGCGGAGGGGTCCGGGGGGCAGGGAGCGCGGGGCCGCCGGGACGAGGGTTCGCGAGGGGTTCCGGTCAGGGCCGCAGGGCGGCGCGGGGCGGCGGGGAAGTTCCCGCCGGGGCTGCGGAGAAGAACACGCGGTGTGTACGATAAGAGGTTTGCCAGCGTAGCCGGGCCATTAGCGTAACAATATGCAGCCATCAGCGTTTTCCGGCCGGGGCGCCGAGAACCGACACGAGCGCATGACGGGGGCCCTCAAGACCCAGGCCGTCCCGCCCGGGAGGGTTAAGGCGGGGCGGCGGCGGGCGGGACAGGGCCGAAGCGGAGTCCGGCCCGGGCCGGGCTGCAAAAATATCAGGCGGACGGGCCCCGCTGTGGGGCCCGGCCGCCGGGAACGGGTGGAAACGCGCGCGGGCGGGGAAGCGGAGGGAAAGCCGGCCCCTCCGCTCCGGGGGGTCAGTTTCCGGAGCTGGTGTCGGGGCCGCGGGGACGGCGGAGGGGGCCGTCCGCGTCGTCGGCCGCGTCCCGCGCGGGGCCCCGGGAGCCCTCCGCGAAGCCGGCGAGGTCCATGATAAGCTTTTTTATGTCCCTGAAGTGCTCCTCGTAGTCCATGGGGGAGCGGTGGTCCATGTACTCGTGGACGCGGAGGTTGATGCAGATGAGGGTCGTGTGCATGAGGAGCGTGGCCACTATCCTGGTGTCGAAGGGGAACGCCAGCCCCTTCTCGACGCAACGGTCCAGCGCGGCCTTCATGAAGCCCGTGCTGAATTCCAGGAAGGTGTCGTTTAAGATTTTCGCGCAGCGCGGGTTGCGGAACTGCTCGGTCTGTATAAGCGAAAAGGCGTAGCAGGTGAAGACGTTGGACATCTTGGTGGGCTCCCGGAACATGATGTCCAGGAGCTCGGAGAGGGACTGCGCTTTGGAGATCATCTCCTCCAGGTACTTGAAGTACAGCAGGTAGAGGTCCTCGGCGTGGCTCAGCACCGCCTCGAAGAGGGCCTCCTTTCCGCTGAAGTGGTTGTACAGCGAGGAGGGCTTCATCTTGATGGCGGCGGCTATGTCGCGGATGGAGACGGCGTCGTACCCCTGCCTCGCGAACAGGATGGTCGACTCAAGCATGATGACGTCTTTGGTCTTGGAACTCTCCGGACGTATCGGGAGGGTCTGCGTCTTGCCGAAGACGTTGAATTCGGGTGGTTTTTTCTCGTTCATCAGTCTGGAAACCTTGGAAAGTGGACGGTCGTTAGCTGCGGGACCCGAACGTTAGGTTGGCGGGAGAGCCGCAACCGGATAACTCAGGGCTTTCTGAGGGCCCGAGGAGGCCTGCCATGGGCCTGGGGCCCGGCCTGCGCGGCAAAGTCAATCTGTCATTATAAACCGGAAATCGGATAAAAGGTAGGCCTTTCTCTTCCGGGCGGGGGGGGTTGGGTTGGTTTGGGTCGGGGCGGGTGGGAATGGGGTTCGGTGCGGGCCCGATGGGGGGGGCGCCGGTCCCTGGGGGGGGGGGAGCGGGCGCGGACGCCCGGGGGAGCGACGGGGCTTTAGGCTCCGCCATGTCG
>JAIRZX010000405.1 GCA_031267005.1 Deltaproteobacteria bacterium | reverse complement strand
TATTACGACGGTTTTTCCTTTGACGGGGAAACCGAGGTGTACAATCCTTTTTCGGTCATTTCTTTCTTCGCGGAGAAAAAATTTGGAAACTTTTGGATGGAATCAGGATCTAACACCGTCGTCAGGAAATTCCTGCGGGATGAGGAGCTTACGGTTGACCAGTTCCAGGGCCAGGAAATAGACTACAGTCGGGCTAGAGCCCCCGGGGAAATTGACGCAACTTCGCCTGCAGGGTTCCTCTACCAATCCGGCTACCTGACCCTCCGGGCCACAAAAACCGGAGCGTATCTCCTGGATTATCCCAACAGCGAAGTACGAGAGGCGATTTCAAAGCTGTTTATGGAAAACTTCACCGCCAAATGGGATGTCATAGATAAATCCGGACGGGAACTGGGCGATCGACTGGCGTCCGGCGATATCGTTGGCATGGTAAGAGTCTTAATTATGCTTCTTGCCGGCATTCATTACTCTGACCACTTGGACGCGAACAGAGTTCCGCTGGTCACGATACTCAAGAAAATCATGCGCAAGAAAACCGGCGAGGACCGCCTTGAATCATCGGAGGAGAGCAAGGCGATGACGCTGGCAGACAAGCTCCAAAAGGAAAGGGGCGAGAGCTACTACCGTTCCCTGTTGCAAACCTGCCTGTGGATGGCCGGGGCTAAAGTCACCCCCGAGAAACCGGAGAACCTCGGCCGTCTTGATCTGGAGGTTGTCTGCGGCTCCATGACGTACGTCCTGGAACTGAAAGTCGTGAAAAACGCCAAGGGGGCGGCAAGGGCGGCAAGGGCCGGAATGGACCAGATTCGCCGGAGGGGTTACGGTGGCGCCTCGGAAACGCCCATCCTGGTGTCACTTGCCGTCGGCAAGGCGGAGAGGAACATCGTGGGCTGCCTCTTCAAGAGGAACGGGCGAGAGACGGCCATAAAGTTTAAGGACGGGACATGCGTACTCCCCACGCCCCCCGGGGACGGCTTGGGTTAGCCAATCCCCCTTCCGGAGGGACGCGCCGTTTTTGCTGGCGTCATCTGAATTCAGCCGGGGCCCGTTTCCAGCGCGCTGCGCGCCGCCCCTTCCGCCGAAAGAGGGAAAGCCGAACCGCAGGCCCAAGCGCGCGCGTTTCAGCGAAGAGCCCCAAACACTCGTCTTTCCCCCGCGCCCGCCCCGCTGGCCCGGCGCACTCGTTTCAGCGAAGAGCCAAAAAAAAAACCGGCGGTAAAGCCGAGGTGGAGCGCGCGTCCAAGCGGCCGCCCGGGCCTCCCGGTCCGACACCGGTCGGGAAGACGGTGAAGCCCCGGCCCCCAGCCTCCCGGAGGCCCAAGCCCAAGCCCTGCCTCCCTGAAGGATGGCCCGTATGGGAGTTGCCCCCGATGGGGAGGATCCTGGAGTCCGAGCGCCGAGATGCCGAGAAATTATTCCGGAAAGCGATGCCGTTCGAGGCCGCCCAAAACTGGGACTGCCTGATGGCCCTGGCCGTCCTGACGCTGGGTCCGGAAGACACCCGGGGGTGGGCGGCCTTTCGCGTTCGGCCCGGGCGCTTTTGGTTGCCGTCCCCGGACCCTGGTGCCTCCCCGGACCCTGGTGCCTCCCCGGACCCAGGTGCCGCGCCCGGCCCGCAGATTGGAAACAGGAGGCGGCGAGGATGGTCGCAGGCGCCTTGGCGGGCCTTCTCGGGACCCACGCCCACGGCGGCGGGGCGGGGGCGGGGGGGGAAAACGGCCACAGCTTCGGGGATGCGGTCTGGGCGCGGGACTGGAAGCTGTCGCCGACCGGGGCGGGGAGAAATGCTCAGTCGCTGTAGCGAAGTTCCGGGAGGCCGAGTCCGCCTGGCGGCTCCTCTGGAGCCTCAGCGCCTCGCCCCGAGAGCTTCCCAGGGGGCCGAGAGGGGGCGCGCTCCTGTCGAAACTCGCGTACGCCGTCTGCGCCCTGCCTCCAGGGACTCGCCCGGGAAGCCCGGAGGGCCCCGGATCCCCCCGGAGTCCCTCCGGGCCGCCATGGCCGAGACGGAAGGACCGGGAGGGCCGGGCGCGGGCTCGCGGAAGGCCCCCCCGCTTCGCTCGGAGTTCGGCGGCGGACTCTTCGACTCGGGGGTACCCCCGCGAGGCGGGCGCGGCGGCGTCCCTCCTCAAGGAGGCTTCAGCCGGGCTGGACGGGCTGGGCGAGGCCGGGGTTCCGGAGGCGCTCAAGGTGAAATCCAGCCTGGCCGGGCGGCTGACGGGGTTCTGCGGCCACGAACGGGTTCCCAGGCGAGGGTTCCCCGACGCCGACCCCGGCGCTCTCGCCGAGGCGCTGGAACTCTTCCGCGAGCCCGCCTCATTAGACCCGCCCGGGCCGGAGGGAGACGCCGCGCGACATTCGAACCGGTCTGGGGCTGCGGCGGCGCTGATCCTCCTTGGCCGTTGGGACGAAGCGATGCCCGAGCCCCGCATCCCCCCGGAGGGCGCGATACCATGGCGGCCCGCGGAGAAGGCCCGGCTTAACTTCGATCTGGGGGAAGCGTTACTTAGGCTCGAGATCCATAACGCGGCCTTTCCGAAACTGGCGCAATCGGGAGAATGAAGCCGCAACTCCCTGGATTGCGCCAATCCGGGGACAGCGGTCTCGCTCGCCCGGCGCGGGGACGCGCTTCGGTTCGCCGGCAAACAGGGGAGGGAGTCGCGCTGGGCCCTGGCCCTGGAGGCCCTCGCGGACGGGGGCGAGGGTTCCGGCCCCGCCGCGGCGAAGTTCCTCCTGAAGCTCGTGAGCGAGATCCTTCAGACTGGACGGGTCGAGGCGGCCTTGGCCCTTATAGAGAAAGCCGCGCCCGCCCTCTCGCGCTTCCGAGGGCGGACGACAGCCTGACGGTCAAACCCTACGAAATACTGGCCAACTCGTGTCCATGGCTGTATCCCCCCGCGCGGGGGGAAGCGCCCGGTTCGTGAGCGCGCGGATGAGGTTAAGGACGGGTAAGGACACAATACTGGAGAAATTGGCTCAGAGAGGATGACACGGGCAAGACGAGAGCAGTGGAAATAGCATGCTGGGAAGAAGACGTGGGCTGGAGAAGTTAGATGCTTGGAAGATGTGGGCAAGGGAAGTTGGATGCTTGGAAGATGTGGGCAGGACGAGGAGGATGTGGTCAAGATACGGCGTGCAGGAAGAGTAGGCCATGGGCAGGATGCTGAGGGGTTCAGACAGTGATGACGGGGCGGTGAAGTTCGGCGAGCCTGCCCGGTGAAGACTACGGCGCACAGCGCATCCGGCACTTCATAACCCGACCTTATCGATGAAACCACCGGAAGGGGGGGAGGACTTGACGCACCAGAGGCACGGCACCCGCTGGGGTTGAGGACTCCGGACTCAGGACTCCCCAACCGTTGACTTTTCAAAACCTGGCCCCTATAATCCTCAACTGTGATCGGGCGGCTCTAAAACTGCCCTTCCGTTGGTCATCAACTGCCCTTTCGTTGGTCGTCCTCTCTTCTCCAAACCTCTCGGCCTCTCGCGACCGGATTCGCCCCCCTCTTCCCATGGACGGATGTCTGTATTTTCCTCTGCCGTCCTCACGTTACCTGCCCACTCCCCTAAGGAGTGAACGCCCTAAACGGCTACTCGCGTCAGGATTAACGCGGCAGGCTTAGGGTACGTACGCCCTACGATTCCGGCACATGCTCCAGCATCAAACGCGTTCTTCGGGATAGGGAGTTCCGCGACACGTATCGATTAAATTTATTGTGGCATGGTAATTGCCTTGTTCTCTCGCGCAACTGGGTTTGCCCCCCACGCCTTGAACCGCAACCTGACTCTCCGGACAAGCAAGCAAGGAACCGTATTTTCTGTGCAACGCGGCTTAATCCCTCCCCTCTCGGCCTTTACCTCCCTAACTCTCCCCTCTCGGCCTTTACCTCCCTAACTCTCCCCTCTCGGCCTTTTCCTCCCTAACGCTCCCCTCTCGGCCTTTTCCTCCCTAACTCTCCCCTCTCGGCCTTGATCTATCCTCAGTTCCTCTCCAATTAGTTTCGGACTTAGGACCAGATTTCCCATGCCATGCGGTTAACCGCTCGTTTCGACCGCTCCTCTCCGCCTCCCTCACCTCTCGCTTTCTCCCCTAAAATCTTTGCCTCCCTCACGCCATCCCCTCTCAGCCTTTGCCTGTCCTCCCATCCTCTCAAAATAATCCTCTTTCTGCCTCTCGCACACCTCTTTATCTCTTCACTTCTCTGACCTTATCCAACTGAGTTGCCTTAGCCACGTTAGGCTCATCCTCTCTAGACAAGCGAGGAGCCTTGCGAGTCTCACGGCTCTCTTCTTCGGATCAGTCCGGCCTGACCCAGGACGCTGGAGTTCCGTCTATACGGACGGCGTCTCTGAATCCGTCGGATGTCCAATGACCTCGCGTCCAAGAACGCGCTTATGTCGAAGGGAAAAACCTGTCCAGGTGCATGACCCTCGTGATTCCTGAGAGACGGGAGCCGATCGCCCGACCGGCAGTTTCTCCTTTTCCCGCCTTTCCGCGAACGCGGACTTTCAATCTTTATTTCGTTCCGATGGGATTCCGTGCATGGCTGCATGCCAGAGATTTCTAAGGAGCAGGCGAGCAAGGCTCGCCATCGGCCAGAGTCCCTGCCGCCCGTAACTTTTCCTGCGCGGCAAGGGCCAAACGTCATCGATTTCGTCTCGCTCTCCTAGAAAGGCGAGGCTTGCTCCTGGAGGGAAGCAACGGCGGGCATACGTCCGGTCAGGCCGCAAGGGCGGCTGACGGTCCTTGCCCCCCCGACGCTACCCGTTTCCAGGATCCGCATTTGGCTAAAGAGCTTGCTGGGAAGGAATCCGCAACTTGGCTCGAAGCATTGAGGAGCAGGGTTCCGTCAAAGGCAAACCCCTAAGTTTCGGCTGATCCGGGCGTCGGTTCACTGACCGCCCCCTCCGACGCCGGAACGAAAACGGCTGGCCAAGGCCTAGCCGCTCGGGCGTTCTTGAGAGCCAATGCGGACAGTTAACGCAATAATTATAATGGAGGTATATTTTGAAGAGAGAACGGTTTGCGCATATTTTTGCGGCGTTCGCCGTCGCGGCGCTCACCCTGGGAGTTATGTCCCTACCGGGCAATGAGGCTGTGGCAGCAGATTTTTCTTCATCGACACTGACGGGCTCGTCAGATCACATAATGTTGCCGTCTTCGCCGGACTGGCCGACCTGGCCGGGGAGCCCGGCCAGCCCGTTTGATCCGTTCGCAGGAACGACTCCTTCCGGAATCACCATAACTGGAATTCTGGCCCCGTATATCAATACTGCGACGCCAAGCACCGCCAACAACGTCGTTACAGTCAACAGCGATCTTGATACCACGCCCTACGCTATTATGGGCGCAGTCGCAGAGACCGGCAACGTCACAAACAACAAGCTAATCCTGAATTCCGCTAACGACATCGCCGGATCGGCGATAGGCGGCGGCAGTCTAAACAGCGCCGGCAACGCCGTGGTCTCCTTGAACCAGGTTTCGATAAGCCAGGGAAACGTTGGCGGCATTGTTCAAGGTGCCGGCTTGATAGGCGCGGGAACTTTAAGCGGCAACATCGTAAACGTCACCCCAGCATCGGGATCCATCAGCATAGGCAGGGGAATCTACGGCGGCTTGTCAGGTTCGGGAATCGTAACCGGAAACCAGGTTAACATTTCCGGCGCTGGCAACGTTTCAATCCACGGGATACTTGTCGCCGGTGGAACCGATGGAACCGATGGAACCGCAGGAACAAGCAACCTATCCTCCAACACAGTGTTGGTGGAGGCTGGCACCGGTTCAGTTATCGTGGATGATCACGTTGCCGGCGCTTACGTGAGCGGCTCGTCAGCAGCGGTTGGACACACGGTTTACAATAATACCGTCACGTTGAACCGGGGCACATACGCCAGGTTCGTAGCTGGGGCCTTCGGTAGCGACGGAAACGCTACAACGACGCAAGTTAAGAATGCCACCTTCCAACTGAACAAGGTAATAATCAACGGCGATGTCAGCATTGCCAACACAACTTCCGGCGCGTCAACAACAATTGGCACTCCCCTTGTCTCTAACAATTTTTTGGAAAACTCCGTCACAATTGACGACAGCGGATTGGCTGGCGGATTTACTGCGTCTTTAGTTCTCCATGGAGTCTACGGTGCACAGGCTGATGGCGGGACATCCGAAGGAAACACAGTGACGGTATCGACCAAAGGCACGGTGGTCATTCAAGGGGATCTTCAAGGCGGGAATATGGAACGTGGCTCAAAGGTTAACGGCAACACGGTTGACATAACCACGACCGGTACCGGGACAGTAAAAATCAACGATTCACTGGCCGGTGGCTTCAATAACCAAGGAGCTACCGATTCAAACGTCGACGGCAACAAAGTAAGGGTATCCGGAAAAATTACTGCCGTAGGGGACGTCTATGGAGGGCGTAACCGTTCCGGAACTGCCGACGGAAACACGGTCGATATCGACGGATTGGACTCGGCAGACTCGACAGTCCATAATATTTACGGCGCTTTAGTTACCAACAGCAATAATGACGCAAGCGCAAGCGGCAACACTGTCAGGCTGGGAAACGTCAAATTTGACATCTCCGCGACCCAGATCGCCGCAGGAATGATAACCGGTTCGGCTACCGCCGCGAAAGCGGAAAACAACTCCTTTGAACTGTTCGGCAAGATAGATCTTGGAACAAATAACGTAAATCTTGCCGTCGGCGGCGGTACCGGCGTCTCTGACGCGAACAAGTTCAAAGGCAACACCCTTCACTTCAATCACGCCGCTGTCACCGGAAGGTTCGGAACCGTTTCCGGATTCGACAAGCTGGTTTTCGACGTGGACTCCGCAGCGATAGACGCGGCCAATACCCAAGCAACAGCCCTCCTTCAGGCGAATTCCGTATCCCTGTCGGATGGAGGAACGAACTACGCCTCCGTTTCACTTAACGTTTCCGACGGGGGATCTCTCGCTGGCAAGACGGTCTATATCGTGGATTCCGGGACTGCCATACCAGCGGCATATACCGGCACCGTTTCAATGGCAGTCCAAGGCAACGTCGAATACGATCTGCCGCTCACCGTAACCAGCGGCAACGTTCTCAGCACAGTGGTCGGCGCCGCCAGGCCCCGGGCGCAGACCAAGGCCCTCGCCGAACTTCCGCTGGCGGACGTTTCCTTCGTAAACCGCGGGACCGACATGATAGCCTCCCAGGCCATCCCCACGGCGATAGCCAGCGTCTCAGGAACCCTCGGGGTCGCGGCCTTCGCGGCCGTGGGCTACGGCTGGGAGCGCACCGACACCGGCTCGCACATAGAGGTGAAGGGCGTTTCCGGGGACATCGGGGTAGCCGTTGGTACTGACACGTCCGTCGGTCCCTTCGTAGCGGGCGCCTTCCTCGAGTTCGGGGACGGCAGCTTCGACTCCTACAACGAGTTCTCCGGGCTCGCAGGCATACCCGGAGTCCACGGCGAGGGCGATCTCTCCTACATCGGCGGCGGCGTCTTCGCGAGGCTGGACTTGGGCCAGAAAGACACGAGCCATCCCTACTTCGAGGCGTCCGTGCGCTTCGGCAAGACCGACGCGGACTTCAAGACCCGCGACCTCCTGGCGTCCAACGGGGCCGAGGTCAAATACGACATGGACGCCAAATACTGGGGCTTCCACGCCGGAGGGGGCTACATCATCGACTTCTCCAGCTTCGACGGGTCCCTGGACCTGTCGGCCAAGTACTTCCACATGCACCGCGACGGGGACGACTTCCTCTCGTTCGGGCAGAGGGTCTCCTTAAGCTCTGTCACCTCCTCCCGCGTGAGGGTCGGAGGGCGGTTAAACGCAGGTTTCACCAGGACCATCTCCGGCTACTTCGGCCTCTACTGGGAGCACGAGTTCAACGGCGACTCCCGGGCCTCGGTCATGGGCCTGGCCCTCCCGGAGGTCTCTTTGGGCGGCTCTTCTGGCGTGGGAGAGCTCGGGCTCATCGTGAGTTCCCCCGACAGCCCCATAGAGGTCCAGATGGGCGTGGAGGGATCCGCCGGCAAGAGGGAAGCCGTCTCGGCCAACCTCAGCCTCAGGGTGACCTTCTGATTCAAGCTTGACGGCTGAAACCGGCCCGCCTTGGGCCGGAAGGCAAAGAGCGGCCCCGGCGGGAGGAAAATCCCCCGGGGCCGTCTTTTTCCGTCCCCC
>JAIRZX010000316.1 GCA_031267005.1 Deltaproteobacteria bacterium | reverse complement strand
GCGGCCCCTGGACGGCCGGCGGCCCCTGGACGGCCGGCGGCCCCTGGACGGCCGGCGGCCCCTGGACGGCCGGCGGATCCGGGATGCCCGGCTGGAACGGGATGCCCGGCTGGAACGGGAAGGGCGCCGGGAACCGGGTAGCGCCGGAAAGTACCGGCGGCGCGCTGGGAGGGACGGCAGAGGCTAGTTGCCGGGGGGGAGGCGGGCGCGCGCGGAGGGCCCCAGTGGCGGGAGAGCCCTCTCCCGGCGGCATGGCTGGCCAGCCGGCCACCGGGGAAGAGTCCGCGGCCGTCTTGCGGGGCGGCGAGGCAGCCTCAGGCTTAGGTGGTTGCCGCTTCAAGATCATCGTACGCCCTTGGCCCGAGCCCTGCCGGGCCGGGCGCGGCTGAGGCGCGGGACGTGGCGCCGCCCCTTTACACCTTGCTCTCCGCCTCCGCGGACGCCCTCTTCGCGACCGTATTCACCTTGGCGGTCTCTTTCTGGGGGAGGCTCGCCCTGAGGGCCTGCGGGGCCCGGGGAGGGCTTTCGTACGGCTCCCCGCTCCCGGTCTGCGCCTCGCTGGGCTCGCTCGCGCTGATCTTGAGGCATGTCTCGATGTTCCACAGGGGCTTCGAGGCAGTTTATACGGCCTTTTTCCTCCTGGGCGCCCTGGGGGCCCTGGCGGAAGGGGCGCTAAGCCTGGCTGCGCGGTTCGGCAAGGCCCGGAAGGCCGGTAAGGGAGGCAAGCTCGACAAGGGCGGGGATGCCGGAAAGGCCGGGGACGCCTGGTTGCACAGGGAAGCAAGGGGGCGCAGGGAGGCCCGCGACCCCTTGGACGGGCCCTGGCCGCTGGCCGCGACCGCCGTTGCCGCGTACGCCTTCTCGCTGGCCTTCGCCCTGGCGGGCGGGACGGGGCGCCCGGAGCCCTGGATCTCCGGGGCCATGGACTACTATTCCTGGGCCTTCGCCGCGGACTACTGGAGGGGGGCCGTAGATCCGGCCCGCTACCTCATAGCCGACCCCGGGGCCTGGTTCATAGACGCATTCGGCCAGAACGTCTCGATGGGTCTGTTCTCCTCGTCAGCGGGAGGTTTCTTCCTGGCGAGGACGCCCGCCTACTCGGCCACGGTCATGGCCTGGACCGCGTCGGCGCTGGCGGCGGCGGCGAGGGGGGCGACCGGGCTGCCCAGGCCCTTATGCCTCATTGCCGCGGCGGGGGCCTTATGCGGGCCCCTCTACATGCACCTGGTGCGGAACGGAGCCTTCGGGCACATGCTGGCCCTCTTCGGGCTGGCGGCGCTCCTCGCCTCCGGGACGCGCCGCGACCCGGGCGGGGCGCGAGTTCCGCCCTCCGGCCTGGGCCATGGCCAGGACCTTGGCCGCAGTCCGGGCCGGGGCGCGGCCAAGTGGCCGGGCCGGGTCGAGGTCACGGGACTTGAGACCGGGGTCCGCGCCGGGACCGTCCGGGTGTTCTTCCCCGTCCTGTTCCTCTTCATGGGCTACCAGGCGGGCTTTCCGGTGCTCCTGTGCCTCGCGGCTGGCATTGCAGCGTTGGCGGCCGCGGCGGGAGCTTCCTCGGACCCGGCCGGGGCGTCAGCGGCCGCGGGCGGCGGGGAGGTTGCGGCCCTCGCGAGAGCGTCCGCGGCCCCGGACGGGGGGATTGCGGCTCCGGACGGGGAGTTGGCGGCAAGCCCCGTAACGGCCGAGCGGCGGCCCCGGGCAGCTGCGCGCCCGGCAGCGGCGGCGATGCGGGCCCTTGCTCCCTTCGCGTTGGCCGCCCTGGCCGCCTGCGTCCTGTCTCCCCAGACGGCGGCATGGACGGCGGGGAGGCTCGTTTCCGCCGCGTCCCAGGTGTCCGGGGAGAGGCCGGGCTTCCTTTCCCCGGCCTTGTTCTCCGGGATCCCCGTCTTAGGCCCGGGTTTTCCGGGCGGCTTAGCCGGGGGGTCCGCCGCCGGTTGGGCGGCGGCGCTGGCAGGGTTTCTGGGGCTCTGGGCCGTTGGGCGGGGGGCCCTGGCGCCCGGAGGGCGTTCCGGGCTGGACGCCATGTGCGCGTTGGCGGTCCTCAGCTGTTTTGGCTACCTGGGGGCGTATTCGGCTAAGGGGGACAGCTACCAGCTCTGGAAGCTCGCCGCCATGACGGCGCTTCCCCTGTCGTTTTTGCCCGCCGCGCTGGCCTGCCACGCGGCGAAACGGGCGGCGGGGAGCCCCGCCGCCGCCCTGGCCTTGCCGCTCGCGCTCCTCGCGGCGGCTCTTTTCGCGCGGGCCGTTGCCCGGGCTCCCGGTGAGGAGGGGGGCTGGCCGCGGCCGCTCTCCCCTCTAATTTCGGAAGTTAGCAGGATAAACCGGGAAGGCGCGGGAGGGGCCGCGGCCGTCTTCGACCTTTCAGCCCCGGAAGGGAACATGGCCGCGCTGGAGCTCTCGGCCCCGTCAGCGGCCAGGGAGCTCCTGGCCGTGAAGGGGGCCTACTTCATACCGGACCACGAGGATTACCTGGGGCTCGTTCACGGGGGCGCCGCCTTTTACACCGACCGGGACTTCGGGGAGGGCCCTTACGGGTCCTCTTTCCGGCCGGCGCGGGGTCCTTTCAGGCTTTTCCGCTGGGACCCCGAGCGCTTCTTAGAGAGGGGGGCCCTTTCCTGGAAAGGCTTCTACCGCTTCACGGGGGATCTTCTCCGGCCGGAGGCCTCCGTCTCGGTGATGCCGCCCGCGCGGCTTGCCGGAGCGGACGCGGAACTCTCCGTGACCCTGGATATCCGGAAAGGAGCGGGGGACCCCCGTTGCCGGAGGGTTATCGCCGCGGTCCACGGGCCGGGCGGGGAGGCGGCGTCCGGCCCCTCGGAGCTGGACGCGCCGCGGCTTGAGGTCCGCATACCCGCCGCGGCCTTCCGGGACGGCCCGGCGACCGTCCGGCTGGCCTTCCCGGGTTTCGCCCTGGCCTCCCCGGAAGAGATCTCCGCAAGGCGCGGGGCCGCCGACGGCCCCAGACCCCCGGCGCCCCTGTTCGGGACGGACCCGGAGGATCTCCTGTGCGATTACGCGGTCCTGGACGCAGGATTGCGGGCTTGGGAGGGAGGCGCGGCGGAGGGAGCTGCGGAAGGAGAGGCGGCGGAGGAGGGGGGCGCGGTGCAATGTGGCGTCGCTGAGGGGAGCGCGGGTGGTTGCGGTGGACGGGACGCCGTCGTCAGTGAAGACACCGGCGGCGAGGGGGGCGGCGAGGCCGACCCCAGCCCTCAGTTCCAACTTTCAGGCGGCAAACCGCGGAGCTTCGCCTTCCCCTCAGCCGCTGTGAGGGGCGCCGGGGCGCACGCGCGAAACGGGTCCTGGCGGCACCCAAAGGACGCCAGCGGCAGCGGCGCGTCCTTCCGGATGAACGCTTGAGCTACTCCAAGCTGTCCCCGGGGTGAGGCGGGGGGGGGGCGCATGTCCCGTCTTTAATCCTTAAGGACGTCTCGCGCCCGCTTCTCTTGAAGAGGCAACCCACGATGTTCCTCTCCTCCTTGCCGATGGCAAGCGATACCAGGACAGGCGTTTCCGAAGCTCCGCCGTAACCCCTCCGCTGAATCTGATCCATTCCGGCCCTGGCCGCCCTGGCCGCCCCCTTGGCGTTTTTCACAATTTTCAGTTCCATAACGTACGTCATGGAGCCGTAGACAACCTCCAGATCAAGACGGCCGCGGTTCTCCGGTTTCTCGGGAGTGACTTTAGCCCCGGCCATCCACAGGCAGGTTTGCAGCAAGGAACGGTAGTAGCTTTCGCCCTTCTCCTTTTGGAGCTTGTCTGCCAGCGTCGCCGCCTTGCTCTCGTCCGACGATTCAAGGCGGTCCCCGCCTGGTACCTTGAGCATGATTTTTTTGAGTATCCTGACCAGCGGAACTCTGTTCGCGTCCAAGTGGTCAGAGTAATGAATACCGGAAAGAAGCTTAATGATTACTTTTACCATGCCGACGATATCGCCGGAAGCCAGTCGAGTGGCCAGTTCCCGTCCGGATTTGCCGATGGCCCCCCAGTCGGAATTGAAATTTTGCAGAAACAGTTTCGAAACCGCCTCTCGGACCTCGCTGTTGGGATAATCCAGGCGATACACTCCGTTTTCTGTGGCCCTGAGGGTCAGGTAGCCAGATTGGTAGAGGAACCCTGCAGGCGAAGTGGCGTCAATTTCCCCTGGCTGTCTTGCATCGCTGTAGTCCATTTCCTGGCCTTGGAACTGGTCAACCGTAAGCTCCTCATCCCGCAGGAATTTCCTGACGACGGTGTTAGATCCTGATTCCATCCAAAAGTTTCCGAATTTTCTTGCCTCGAAGAAAGAAAGGAGTGAAAAAGGGTTGTAAACCTCGTTTATTCCATCGAAGGAAAAACCGTCATAATATTCCTTGAGCTTATTTACAAGCTCTTCCTTACGCATCCCGAGTTCTAGAGCGGTAGCGGAAATGAAGGGAGCGAAATACGTCTTCAGCTCCTCATGGGTCCAGCCCATGAAAGCGCTGAATTCTGAAGAAAGTGAAATGTCTCGAAGGTTGTTGAGCCTGGAAAATACGCCCATCCTGGAAAACTTAGTGACTCCGGTAATGAACGCGAGCTTGATATGCTCTTCTTCGATTTTAATCTGAGAATAAAATTTTTGCATTATGTTCCGCGTATCGGAAAGCAATTTTTTATCATAAGTTAACTTGTCCCTGCCGATAAGGTCTATGACGGGTGCGTCATACTCATCCAAAAGAAGGACTGCCTCTTGGCCGCTCGTTTTGTGGATGTCCTGAATGAGACAAGAAAAGGCAACAGCGCAATCTTCTCCACGCAAGGAAACATGATGCCGTTCAGCAATCATTCCAAGACGTATCAAGATTGTGTCTTGCAAAAGCTTTGCGCTGTCGCTGCCAGCCACAGCGGACATGTCCAGCCTGATTACCGGGCAGGCTACGAAATTAGCGGAGTACATATCTTTCTCGGCAGCGAGGCCTTGGAAAAGATCTTTGCGGCCCGAGTAGAAGGCATCGAGCATATTCACAGTAAGGGACTTGCCGAAACGGCGGGGACGAGCGCAAAAGACGAACTGACCCGTATTCTCAAGGTCCTTAATATACATCGTCTTGTCAACGAAGACTGCCTGTTTTTTCCTAAGTTTTTCAAAGGCCGCCATCCCTAGGGGAAGAAAGGGTAAATCCTGGGTCATTTGGTACGCATTCCGGCTTTGGGCCTTCATGATAGTTGAGGCGTATGAATTGCCCTGCAAAATATAATTATACAACATTATTGATTTGAGATCAATTCTCAGATTTTGTTTTGCTTTTCGCCGTTGCGAACCAAAGGACGGATAAAGCCTGCCCCGCTAACGCGTTGCCGAAGCCCGCGGTTTCGGACGGACCGAAAGCGGCGAACCTTATGCCGCCGATGTCCGGAGATTTGGCGGCTGGCCGGCTTCTTGCCCGAAACTGCCGCGGCCGGGATGGAGTCCGCCTCCATCAAGGCCAACAACAAGTTTAGCGCAAGGAAAGGCGTTTGCAGCTACATGATTAAGCGCATCCTCAGGGACGCCAGGAATCAAGGCTGGAAACCCTCTGCCGTGATCGGCCCCGAACCAACGGGGAAGCGCTTTAAGGAAAGGGCCTTCCGCGGCATGTCCGGCGAGGGAAAGCCGGCGACAGCCCAGGGCCCTCCAGGGGGCTGGCGGGGGCCTGTTCACGCCCGCCCATACGGTCCACTGACGAGACCGCGCTCGGTAACGCCTTCCCTTTCAGGCTGACGGGGCGGGTCCCCAGCGGGCGGCGAGACGCGATCCCGGCGGGACAGGCGGAGAGGCCTCCTGGGTCGGGCCCGAGAACCCCAAGGACGTCGTGCCCGGTTCCCCGCATGCCTGTTTGACAGCGCGGCGGGACGGCGTCAGTTTCAGGATGGACGATTGAACCGTCAAGGCGTTCCGGGACGCGGGCGGCGGCGAGGCCCCCGGCGGTCGTTACGAAAAAAGGCGGGACGTGGCGGAAGGCAGGAATTCCGGGATCCTGTCGGATTTAAACCCTTCGCAGAGGCCGGCCGTCGTGCGCGACGGCTCCCCCCAGCCGGTCCTGGAGGGGCCCGGGACCGGCAAGACCAGGACACTGGTCCACAGGGCGGCGCGGCTTAAAGCGGACGGGGCGGATCCCGCCCGGATACTGCTTCTGACCTTCACCCGCAATGCCGAGGCGTAGATGCCCGAAAGGCGCCGGGATCTCGTGGGCCCCGATGCCGGGACGGCGGATGCAAGCGGCTTCCACTCCTTCGCGGCGGGTATTTTCCTGGCGGAAGGCTGGAGGGCCGGGCGCCCGCAGGATTTCACCCTAATCGACACCGCGGACTCGGAACATCTCGCGGTCCTGGCGGCGGGCGAGGCGGGCTTGGACGAAATCGTGGCTCTCTCCGGCCCCGCCTCGCTTGCGAAAATCATCAGCCGGTCCGCCAACTTCAATATCTCGGTCGAGGTGGCCGCGCGGGAGGCGGCGGGCGGCCCGGCCCTGCGGGACGCCGTCTTCAGGATAGCGGAGGGTTACGCCGGACTGAAGCGGGACCCGCGGTACATGGACTTCGACGATCTCCCCGTTAAACTCGCGGCCATGATGGGGGACCCGGAAACGAGGGCCGTCGTGGCCGGACGCTTCTCCCGCGCGCTGGCGGTGAGTCCCAGGACACTAAACCCGCTCCAGGTGAAGATCGCCTGGCGATTGCCGGAATACCGCTGGAACGTGTGCGCCGCAGGGGACGTCCCCCAGTCCGTCTACTGGTTCCGGGGATCGGGCGTGCGCAGCATCCGGGACTTTCCTGAGCTGTTCGCGCCTGCGGCGGCAGTGAAACTCGAGGACAACTACCGGAGGCTCGGGGCCGTGGGGGACGGGGCGACCTCTTTCG
>JAIRZX010000240.1 GCA_031267005.1 Deltaproteobacteria bacterium | reverse complement strand
CCCGGTCGCCGCCCCGGCTCGCCGAGTCCCAAGGCGGCTCGGGCGCCCCCCCTCCCGCCTCGGGGCCCGTCTGCCACCGGCAGTTCCCCTGCCGCCGCGCCTGTCCCCCTTCGCCGCCTGGGCCCCGGACGGCCCCCCCTGAAGCCGGGCGCCAACGCCGCCGCTTCCCCAGCCCGAGCCTTACTTCGAAGGGCCGGAACCCCGGCCCCAGGAGCTCCGCCTGCGCGGGGCTTTTTCTTTTCTGGAGCGGGGCTCCCCGTCCAGGCCCGTCCCCGTCCCCGTCCCCGTCCCTGCCGACGTCCCCGTCCCCGTCCCTGCCGACGTCCCCGTCCCCGTCCCCGTCCCCGTCCCCGTCCCTGCCGACGTCCCCGCCGCCCGCCCGCCCGGCGGCCTTTCCCGCAAGCATCCTGAGAGGAATCATGACGGAAATACGCAACATCGCAATCATCGCCCACGTCGACCACGGCAAGACGACGCTCGTGGACGCCATGCTCTGGCAGAGCGGGCTCTTCAGGGACAACCAGCAGGTCCGCGAGCGCGTTATGGACTCCATGGATTTGGAGCGCGAGAAGGGCATAACCATAATGGCCAAGAACACCTCCGTCACCTGGCGCGGGGTGAAGATCAACATAGTAGACACCCCGGGACACGCCGATTTCGGGGGGGAGGTGGAAAGGACCCTCGCGATGGTGGAGGGGGCCCTGCTCCTGGTCGACGCCGCCGAGGGGCCGCTGCCCCAGACCCGCTTCGTGATGCAGAAGGCCCTCCAGCGGAGGCTTCCCGTCATCTGCGCGATAAACAAGATAGACCGTCCGGACCGCAGGCCAGCCGAGGTTCTAAACGAGATCTACGATCTCCTTATCGATTTGGACGCCGAGGAGGACCAGCTGGAGTTCCCGGTCCTCTACACCAACGCCCGCGCGGGGACAGCGTACGCGGATCTCGAATCCGCCCTGGCGGGGGACGCCGCCCCGAAGCCGGCCGCCCAGGGACTCGAGCCGCTCTTCGAGGCCATAGTGGGACACATCCCCGCGCCTTCGGGCGACCCCGGCGGCCCGGCCCAGTTCCTGGTGGCCAACCTGGAGTGGTCCGACTACGTGGGCAGGCTCTGCATAGGCCCGGTGCGCCGCGGCTCGCTGGAGGCCGGGATGGAGGCCGCGCTCATGAAGGGCGGCGAGGCGGTGGCCAAAGCGCCCCTGAAGGCGGTCTACGTCTACGACGGCCTGAAGCGCGTCGAGACCCCCCGGGCCGAGACCGGCGACATCGCGGCCGTGGCGGGGCTGCCCGACGCCTTCATAGGGGACACCGTGGCCGACCCGGAACGCCCCGAAGCCCTGCCGCAGCTGGTGGTGGACGAACCCACCCTAACCATGGAGTTCTCGCTCAACTCCTCCCCGCTGGCCGGGCGCGAGGGCCAGATGCGCACCTCCCGCCAGATCCGCGAGCGCCTGGAGAAGGAGGCGCTCTTCAACGTCTCGATCCGCCTGTCCCAAGGCTCCGACCCCCGGGGCGAGAGCCTCCGCGTCGGGGCCCGGGGGGAGCTCCAGCTCGCGGTCCTGGTGGAGACCATGCGGCGCGAGGGCTACGAGCTCACCCTCGGCCCCCCGCAGATAGTCACCAGGGAGGAGAACGGGGTGCTTTCCGAACCCCTGGAGCTCGTGGTCTGCGACGTGCCCGAGGAACACATAGGGGTGGTCTCGGAAAAGCTCTCCCAGAGGCGGGGGCAGATAGCGAAGCTCGTGAACCACGGCAGGGGGCGAGCGCGCCTGGAGGTCCGCGTGCCCACGAGGGGGCTCATAGGCTACCGCAGCCAGTTCATGACAGACACCCGCGGCGAGGGGCTCTTAAACTCGATAAACATTGGCTACGTCCCCTACGCCGGCCCCATCAAGGGCCGCGCGAACGGCGCCCTGGTAAGCGACCGCCAGGGGGCGGCGGTCACCTACGCCCTTTACCACCTGCAGCCCCGCGGCACGATCTTCTCCAGCCCGGGCGACCCCGTCTACCCCGGCCTCATAGTGGGCGAGAACTCACGCCCCGAGGACATCTGGGTCAACCCCACCAAAGAAAAGAAGCTCACCAACATCCGCGCCTCCGGCTCCGACGAGGCGCTGCGCCTGACCCCCCCCAAGCGCTTTTCGCTGGAGGACGCGATAGCCTACATGCGCGAGGACGAGGTCCTGGAGGTCACCCCCAAGTCCTTGAGGCTCCGCAAGCGCTCGCCCGCGCCCAAGAAGCCCGACCGCGCGGGCTGACGCCCCGCGAGCCGGCGGCGAGCTTTCCGGGCGCCTCCCGGCCGCCGCGGGCTTCCTCCGGGACGCAGCGGGCCTCCTCAGTGCCGCCTCCCGGGCCGCCGCATGCTTCTTCGAGGCCTCCTCAGTGCCGCCTCCCGGGCCGCCGCATGCTTCCTCCGGTCCTCCGCGCGCTTCCGCATCCTCCGCTGGCTGTTTTTTTCGTTTAACGGCGCTGATAGTTTATGTTATATTAATCTTTTGGGTAGCAGAAACACACGGCCCCGGGCCGAACTATCCCCGCGATCCCGCCTTTTGCCCGGGCGGCCCCCCCGAGCTAACGCGCCTTCCCCGAAGGATCTTTCCAGCTTGGGCCCGCCTGGGGATCTCCTCCCGCCCGCGATCAGGAGCATCCCCCCCCTCCGGGGGCGGCGGCGACGCCACGGGAAACCGAGGCGGCCCGAAAGCCGCCTCGGCCGGATAAAGGGAGAGTCGCGGCCTGGGCCGAAAAGCCCGCCGCCTTAGCGCCTCCCCGAGATGAGGCGCGGGGATGCGATACATGCTATACTTCTGAAGCTCCGGTATCCTTGCCTTCACCTGTCCCAGCCGCGCGTCCGCAGGTGCGGCGCCCCCCCCCGCCCCGCGCGGGGGACGCGGACGGGCGGCCGCGGCCAGTCCGTCCGAAGGAAGCGGCCGGACGGCCTGATCGATCCATCCGCCAGCCCGCCGGGCGCGGCCTCCGGGCCGCTCCGCAACCAGCCCGCGAGCCCCCGCGGCGAGGAGAGGTGCCCGTGACAGAGTTAGTCAGCTTTCTTGCTGAAAACATCATAGGCCTCGTCCTCGGCCTCGCGGCCCTTTTGGCCCTGTACCTGGTTTACCGCAGGATCCAGAAGAAGAGTTCCGAAGACCCGGCCTTCGCCAAGCAGGCCGAGGACGAGGCCCGCAGGGCCAAGTGGGCGGCCATTGACTCGGCGGGCGTTTCCGGCGGGGACTCGTTCGATCCCCCTCCCGCCCCCGAGCCGAAGGCGGATCCGAAAGCCGACAGGAAGCTCGAGCGCCAGCGGGCCAAGGAGGAGGCCGCCGCCAGGAAGGCGCTGGAGAAGACCGAGGCCAAGGCCCGCGAGGCCGAGAAGGCCGAGGCCAAGCTTGCCGCGAAGCTGGCCGCGAAGGAAGCCGCCAAGGAGGCAGCCAAGGAGGCAGCCAGCGCCAAGGCCCTGGCCAAGGCCGCGAAGAAGGGCGCCAAGGGCGCCGGGGCCAAGTCCCCCGCCGGGGCGCCCGACGCGGCCGGAGCCGGCCCGGACGCCGACGGCCCCGCGCCTTCCCCCTCCGCGCCTCCACCCGCCCCCCCGGTGATAGACCCCTTCGTGCCTCCCGCGCCTCCGACGCCGCCTGCCACCCCCATAGACCATTTCGTGCCGCCGGCGCCCCTGCCGCCGCCCGCCCCCCCGGCACCGATCTCGCCTTCGCCCCCCGCCGCCTCCCTTCCGCTGCCTCCCCCCCCCCCCGCTCCGCGCCTGGCGCCGTTCGGCGCTGCCGGGCCCGGACTTCCCGATCCCCGCCCGTCCCCCGCCGCCCACGAGGCGGCGGCCCTCCACGCCAAAGCCCAGGCCCGCCCGTCCGGCGGCCAGGCGCCGGTGAAGAAGCTCGGCAGCTTCCGGGCCCTCGAGCTGAGGTCCGTGGCGGGTGGCCAGGAGGAGGGTGACGAGTCGCCGTCCGGCGCCCTGGACGCCCTGGATTCCGGGCCAGCCGACGCGGCCGCCCCCCCGCGGGATCCTTCGGGGGCCGCTTCCGGGCAGGATCTCCCGCCCGAGCCCAAGGTCACCCAGCCCGGCGCGCTCCCGCCGCCCCCGCCGCCGGAGATCCTGAAGTCCCGCCCGCCGCGCCCCGGGGGCCCCGAGATAGCCGGCCTTACCCAGATGGCCGCCCCCATCCAGATAGACCAGACCCAGATGCCGCGCTCCGCCCCGGCCCCCCGCGAGAAGAAGTCCGTCACCATCCAGGACTTGGACGTGGCCTACGAGAAGCTCTCCTTCATGACGCCTTTGGAGATCGTCTACTACAAGCTTCTCCGCGGGGCCCTGAAGCAGTACCTGGTCTTCCCGCGCGTCTCCGCCCGCGCCGTCGTGAAGGCCGCGAGCGACTCGGCCGACCACCTGAAGATAGCCGACAACGTCTTGAACGGCACGAGCGTGAGCTTCATCGTCTGCGACGTGCGCCTCAACATTCGGGCGGTAGTCGAGGTGGTTGACGAGAGCGTCGTCCCCACCAACAAGGACAAGGCCCGCGACTACATCCTCAAGAAGGCTGGCTGCCTCCTGGTGCGCTTCTATTCCGGGGACAAGCCGCCAGACGTCGAGACCATGCGCCGCCAGATAACCGGTTCCCTGTAGCGGCTCGCCCGGGGCCCTTGCCGTATCCGGCCAGCCCCCCCCAGAACCACTAAAATCCCCGCGAGCCCGCGGAGCGCGGGGCCGGGCCTTGCCCGAGCCCCCGCGAGTACCGCCCCCGCCGACGCCGGGTTTGCGTTCCGGCAGGGAGTCCGCCTGTTCTTCCAGTGAACGGATACTCGCTTCCGTTCCCGCCAGCGGCTCCCCCCGAAGCGCCTCTCGCGCCACCAGACAGGCTTCTTCGTCTTCGCGTTCCCGCCACGCTTGTACGGCTGGGCCCGCTTGGCGGAAGCTTTGGCCTCGGCCGGCTTCTGGCTCCGCCGGACGGCGGCCTCGCGCAGACTCCAGGCCGCCCCGGTGCCACGGGAGGGCTCCGGGGATTCTGGAACAGGGGCGGCTGGCGCTTCGGAAGGGTCTTCCTGCTTGGGGAGGCTTACCTCCTTTTGCGGTGGCGGCGGGAGCGACGCCGTTTTTTGGCATGCTGAGCCCCGTTAGTTTTTTTTGAGGAGGACTTCTCGGAGGGGTGGTTTTCCTTGGGAGGCCTCACCCCCTCGGCGGTCGCGGACTCCTCGGAGGGGGCGTTCCCCTCGGCGAGGCCCACCCCCTCGGCGGCTGCGGACTCCCCGGCGGCGGCGTGCGCCTCAGCGTGGGCGTCCTCCCCGGCGAGGCTCGTCCCCCCGGCGGCGGCGTGCGCCTCGGCGTGGGCGTCCTCCCCGGCGGGGCTCGTCCCCCCGGCGGCGGCGGGCGCCTCGGCGTGGGCGTCCTCCCCGGCGAGGCTCGTCCCCCCGGCGGCGGCGTGCGCCTCGGCGTGGGCGTCCTCCCCG
>JAIRZX010000226.1 GCA_031267005.1 Deltaproteobacteria bacterium | reverse complement strand
GGCGCCTCCCCCGAGGCCGCCGGCCCTTCCGCCGCCGGCCCTTCCGCGTCGGAGGCGGGCGCCGCGCTGCCTCCCCCCCCCGACGACGGCGGGACGCTCGTAAAGTCCCTGACCGAACTCGCCCTCGCGGTCGAGGACCCCGGCCCCTCCTTCAAGGGCGCGGTCGAGGCCCTGGCCGAGGCGGGCTTCAGCGGTGACCCGCGGGGAGCGGCTAGGGCGCTGGAGGCCGCGGGCGTGTTCAAGCCGCACGAGGATCTGGACCTGAGGCGCCTCGGGCTCCCGCTGGAGTTCCCGGAAGAGGCGCTGGAAGAGGCCGCGAGGCTCGCGGGGTCGGACGGGTGGAAGCGCGAGGAGCGGATCGACCTGACCGGGGAACTGACCGTCACGGTGGACTCGCCAGGCGCCTCGGAGTTCGACGACGCGGTGAGCCTGAAGCCCAACGGCAAGGGCGGCATGACCCTGGGCGTCCACATAGCGGACGCCGCCGCCTTCGTCAAGCCCGGCACGGCGCTCGACCGCTTCGCCTCAGAGCGCGCTGCCTCAATTTACATGCCGGAGGGGCGCTACCCCATGCTCCCGACGGTCTTGACGGCCAACGCCCTGAGCCTCACGGCGGGGGACGTGAGGCCGGCCTTCTCGATAATAGCCGACGTTTCCGCAGACGGCCAGGTCACGGACGCGGCGTTCCGCCCCAGCCTGATCAGGGTGGCCAGGCACCTGACCTTCGCAGAGGCGGACGGGATCCTGGAGGGGCCGGGCGACCGGGAGCTCGCCCCCCTCCTGCGCGCCCTGGCGGATCTCTCCCAGATGTTCCTGAAGCGCCGCCTGGCCGCGGGCGGCCACCTTTTCAACATCCCCGCCCAGCAGGTGTCCGTGGGCGGGGACGGCGTCCCGTCGCTCGAGCTGGTCACCTGGGACACCCCGGCCTGCGTGGCGGTGGGCGAGCTGATGATAAGGGCCAACCACCTGGCGGCCACCGCGCTCAAAAACGCCGACTTCCCCTGCCCCTACCGCTTCCAGACGCTCTTGAAGGGCGGGCAGTCGGCTTTGGACCGCAAGTCGGACAAGACCCCGCGCGAGACGCTGGCCTACCACCTGGCCCTCAGGAGGCGCCTGGGCCGCACCGGCGTGAGCGCCGATCCCTCCCGCCACCGCGGGCTCGGGCTGGACTGCTACACCTACTTCACCAGCCCCATGCGGCGGTACTTCGATCTCCTGGTGCACCGCCAGCTGAGGGCGCTCGCGGGCGGAAAGGGGCCCCTCTACGACGAGAAAGCGCTCCTGGCCGAGGCCTACAACGCCGACGGGACGCTCCGGGCCATCCACAAGGCCCAGTTTTCCCGGACCCGCTACTGGATCCTCCACGTGCTTTCGAAGATGGAAGGCCGGGTTTTCCGCGCCCTGTGCTTCGACCGCCAGGGCCGCAGGGTGAGGATGTGCCTCACCGACTGGATGATGGAGACCGAGGCCTCGTCCTTCCCGGACTCCGTGGAGCCCGGCCACGAGCTGGAGGTCAGGCTCTCCCGCGCCGACCCGGCCAAGCAGGCCCTGGAGTGCTCGTTCGTGGCGAACCTCACGCTCGGCTCTTCTATTGGCGCATGAAAACCTGTAACATGGCAGGGAAGCCTCCTCCCCCGCCGTTCCGCCGCAAGAGCCTCCGGGCGCCAGCCCGTGTCGCACCCGCGCCGCGCGAAGCCGCCGCAGTCCCGCCTCCTGGCCTTCCGCCGCCTCCGGGACTTCCTCCGCCTCCGGGACTTCCGCCGCTCTCGCCCGCCGCCCCTGGAGCCGCGCCCCAAGTGAGCGTCCTTTCCCCACCGCCGCGCATGAAAATTTTCCTCGCGGCCTACTCGGCGGATCCGGGATTGACGGATCTCGCCGCCAACGAGCTCTTCCGGGAGTTCGGAGGCGGGATACTGGGCGCCCCGGACGTGCAGAGCCCCGACATGCCCATGCCCGGGGAGGCCTACTACGCCCGCGAGATGGGCGCGGGCCTTCTGAAGCGCTACCTCTCCTCGCCGGCCCGCCTGGAGCCCGGCGCCCTCGCGGACTTGAAGCTCCTGGCGATGGAGATAGAGTCCCGAAGGCTCTCGCCCTCCGGCGGGCGGGCGGTCAACCTCGACCCCGGCTACCTCTCCCTGGGAGGGCTAGTCCTCTCCACCGGCAAATACTCGGGCCACCGCCTCTGGCTGGGACGGGGCGTGTGGGGCGAGCTGACTCTCATGTACCGGAACGGCGGCTTCGCGCCACTCCCCTGGACCTACCTGGACTACCGAGACCCGGAAGTGCACCGCCACCTCCTGGAGATGCGCCGCCTCCTGGTGGCCGCCGAACGCGAGGACCGGTACGGACGGGACGAGCAGGGCGGGCGGGACGGGCCACGAGCGGGCGGCGCCCCCCGGGCCCCGTCCCCGCCGGGCCCGGAACCCGAAGGATCTCAAGGCGGAGCGTAATCGCCCGGGCGGCTGGCCCGCCCCCCGCCGCCCCGCCGCCCCGCGCCGTCCGGACTGCGCGTCCGGGCCCGGCTGGGGATTCCGCCTTCGCGGGCGGGAACCATATTGCTTGACAGGACGGGACCAACCGTATTACTTGACAGGACGGGACCTATGATCAAGAGCATGACCGGCTTCGGCGCGGCGGGAGGCGAGATCCTGGGCTGCCGCGCCCGCTTCGAGATAAAGACGCTCAACAACCGCTACCGCGAGTACCTCTTCCGCACCCCGCACGTCATGGGGGCGCTGGAAGAGCCGCTGAAAAAGCTCATAGGCTCGCAGATCCACCGGGGGAGGATAGAGATCTGGCTCCAGCTGGAGCCTTCCCGCGGCCAGGCCGCGCTGGTGAACGCGGAAGCCGCGAAGTCCCTCCTGGAGGAACTGAGGGCCTTGTCCTCGGAGATAGGCCTCCCGGGCGAGGTGAAGCTCACCCACCTTCTCCGCCTGGACCGCTTCTACGCGAACCAGGACCCCGCCACCCTGCACGGCTGCGACCCGGCCGCCGCCTGGGACGACTTGAGGCTCCTGGCCTCCGAGGCCTTGGACCAGCTCGTGAAGATGCGCTCCACCGAGGGGGAGAGCCTGCACAAGGACATCTGGGGGAGGCTGGACACGCTCGCCGCGGACTTGAACGAGCTCAAGACAGCCGCCGCCAACATCCCCGCCGCCGCTACGAAGCGCTACCAGGCGCGCCTGGAGGAGCTGGCGGGCACGATAATAGAACCCGGCCGCCTGGCCCAGGAGGCGGCCATACTCGCGGAAAAGATGGACATCACCGAGGAGATCACGCGCTTCTCCACGCACGTGCAGAGCTTCCGGGGGCTCATGGGTTCCGGCGAGCCCGTGGGGAGGAGGATCGAGTTCCTGCTGCAGGAGCTCGTGCGCGAGGCCAACACGATGGGCTCCAAGTCCCAGTCTCTCCCCATAACCGACACGGTCCTCCGCTTCAAGTCCGAGCTGGAGAAAATCCGCGAACAAGTTTTGAACATAGAATGACGGCGCGGAACCGCTTCCAGTGGCCCGGGGCTTAGGCAGGTGCAGGAACTCTTCCTGGACATAGGCCACGGGAACGTCCTCCTCGCCTCGCAGGTCGTGGCCATCCTCAACCCCTCGTCCAACTCCGTGGTGCGCCTGCGCGCCGCCGCGAAGAAGGAGGGGCGGCACGTGGACGCCTCGCACGGCCGCAGCACCCGCTCCGTCCTGGTCACGGCTTCCTGCCTCGTCATAGAGTCCGCCCTGGAGGTGGAGACTTTGACCGGCCGCTTCAACAGGCTCTTATCCGGACAGGCCCGTGGCCCGTGGGGTCCCGCCTGGGTCCCCGGCGAAGGGCCGTCCGAGGGGCCGCGGGAGCCGGACGGGCCCGCAAGCGGGCGCGAGGACGGCGGAGGGGACGAAGGCGGGGACGAAGGCGGGGACGAAGACGGGGAGCGGGACGAAGGCGGGGACGGCTAATACGAAAGGCGGGGACGGGGACGGCCAGGGCCGAGGCTCTACGCCCGTTCCCGGCCGTCCCCCGCGTCTCTATACGGTCATGTCGGTTTTTCGATGCCCCGGCCCGTGAAACGCGGATGACGCGCAGCGTATGCCCATGCCCCGGCCGCCCTGGAAAATCTCCCGCGGAAAAAAGTCCGCGCCGCAACCGGGCCCTCCTTGATGTATAATGCCTCCTGCGCGATCCGGCGCGATCCAAGGGCATTTCGCGGCGCCACCGCACTGGCGCCAACCCGGCGAGGAGACATCTTATGGGTTCCACCGGCGGCCTCATCGTCATGTCCGCCCCGTCAGGCGCGGGCAAGTCCTCCCTCATCAAGGCCCTCCTGGAGGACCCCTTGGCCGGGGGGCCCGCCTTCGCGGTTTCCCACACCTCCCGCGCCCCCCGCCCAGGCGAGGAGGACGGCCGCGACTACCACTTCGTGAGCCCGGAAAAATTCCGGGAGATGGCAGCCGAAGGGGAATTCCTGGAATGGACCGAGACCTTCGGCCGTTACTACGGGACCTCCCGGGTGCTTATCGAAAGCCAGCTGGCCTCCGGGCTTTCGGTCGTAGCCGACGTGGACGTCGTGGGCGCGAAGGCATTCAAGGCCGCCTTCCCCGACGCGCGGCTGGTCTTCGTGGTGCCGCCCTCCTTCAGGGTCTTGACGGAGCGGC
Organism: Deltaproteobacteria bacterium; assembly: GCA_031267005.1. Classification (GTDB taxonomy): domain Bacteria; phylum Desulfobacterota; class Desulfarculia; order Adiutricales; family Adiutricaceae; genus JAIRZX01. The sequence continues at coordinate 492 of JAIRZX010000226.1, read as the reverse complement.
TGACCGAACGCCGCACCGAGACCGAGGAGAGCGCCCGCGAACGGCTCGCGCGGGCGGCCTTGGAGACAGCCGAGAGGGGCGCCTTCGACTTCCTCGTCATAAACGACGACCTGGCCAAGGCCGAAAGCGAACTTTTGGGCATAGTAACCCTCGGCAGGGGCGGCCCCATCGAGGGCCCACCCGGATTCTGGGAGGATTTCTACAAGTGACACTGACGAGGAACGCGGGGCCCAGGCTCTTGGAAGCCCCCGAAGGCCGGGGCGGCGGCCCCGGACGCGGCGGCGGCCCAGGAAGGCCCAAGGGACAGGGCGGCGCGGGGCCCCGGAGGCCGGGGACCGGCAGATCCCCCGGACCGGGAGGGTCCGGGTCGCGCCGCCCCGGCGGTTCCGAAACCCGGAGCCCGGGCGCCTTCGCGGCCCGGCGTCCCGGAGGCTTCAAGCCCGGCGGCCCGGGCGCCGGGAGGGCGTTCGGGCCCGGAGGCCCGAAGCCCGG
>JAIRZX010000216.1 GCA_031267005.1 Deltaproteobacteria bacterium | reverse complement strand
GATGAACGCGCCCAGGATCTTCACGATGCCGTTGAAGGAGAAGGGCCCGTCGTAGCCCCCGCCGGTGCCGTCGCCGAAGAGGAACCCGGAGGGGCGCGGCGCGGGGGGGGGAGGCGGCGAGGGGCGGGGGATTGGACGCCCTTCGGCGTCGAATTCCTGGCGCGGCTCGCTTCCCAGATCCTCGGTCTCGATCCTCTCCTCGCCTTCTTCCCCGGCCGCGTCCCCCGGCTGGCCCTGGGGAGCCTGCGTTCCGGCGGCCTGGCCCTGGGGAGCCTGCGTTCCGGCGCCCTGGCCCTGTGGAGCCTGCATTCCGGCGCCCTGGCCCTGGGGAGCCTGCGTTCCGGCGCCCTGGCCCTGGGGAGCCTGCGTTCCGGCGCCCTGGCCCTGGGGACCCTGGGCACCGTCGGGCTGGCCCTGGGGCGGTTGCGCCTGCTGGTCCGCGGCCTGCTGGCCCTGGCGGTTGCGGGCGTTCCGCCTGGCTCCGCCGGAGGCGGCCTGTCCGGAAACGGTTAAGGAGGCCGCCGGGGAGGCGTAGGCCGGCTGGGCGCCCGGTCCGGCTGAAAAGGCCGGGACGGCCAGTGCCGCGGCCCAGAGGAAGGCTGGAAGAAGGAGAGTCCCTGCGGTGTGCCTGGTCATGTGCCCTGCCTTGAGGTTTGCGGAAGAGAGTTCGCGCCGCGTTCAGCGGCAAGCCGGATGCCAAAGGGGCGGCGGCCGGCTTGCCGCTAACCGGAAAACGGCCTGGAAAAGGGGCCGTCAGGGCGGCGTCCCGGCGTAAGGCGGAGAAAAAGCCGGGAGGCCGGACTACGCACGGCGGCAACGGGAAAGTTGAAAGTGAAAGCGGGAAGCTGGAAAAAAATCACTCTTAACGGAAAGCCGGAAGCCGAACCCGGGAAAAGGTAACCCGAAAGCCGAACGCGGAAAGCGGGGCGGGGGCGCCGTCGCGGGGCAGGCTGGCGCGAACGCCCCAGACGCCTGGAGCGACGGGCCGCGAAACGCCCTTCCCGCCTCCGGGGAAGCGCGGGCCGGGCAGGGGCTCAGGTGAGGCTTTTCACGCGCTCCATGGGGCTCACGATGTCGGTCACGCGGACGCCGAACTTCTCGTTTACCACCACGACCTCCCCCCGGGCCACTAGCTTGCCGTTCACGTAGATCTCCAGGGGCTCGCCCGCTAGTTTCGAGAGCTCTATGACCGATCCCTGGCCCAGCTGCAGGAGATCGTTAATGATCATCTTGGCGCGTCCCAGCTCCACCGAAATCTCCAAGGGGATGTCCAGTATGAAGTCCAGCGGCCTTCCCGCCCCGTCCATGACGGGGGGAGGGGGGCCGAAGGCGTTCTGGGCGTCCCGCGAGGCGGTGTCCCCTGCGGCCGGGAGAGCCGTGGGTCCCGGATCCCCCCAGTCCTGCTCCAGGCCGGGGTCGTCGCTCATGAGCCTGTCCAAGTCGTGCTGGGTGAGGTTCGGTTTTTCGTCAGCCATTTTGAACTCCCTCGGTCAAGGCAACGGGGCCTTGCGGGATGATCGTTTGGGGGCGGGGCGAGTCGGCCTCGGGGATTACCCCTGGGCGGGCACGGAGGCGCGTCCAGCAAGGACGAGGGGAAAGTCCGGGGCGCGGGCAAAGGCCGGGGCCTGGGGGAAAGGCCGGGAAAATGAACCGGGAAGGCCGGGAAAAGAGCCGGGAAGGCCGGGAAAAGAGCCGGGGATAACCCCGAAAAGATCGGGGAAAGCAACAGAAAGTTCCGGAAAAAGCCGGACTTGAACTGAAAAGCCTTAAAGCCTTAAAGCCTTAAAGCCGGAAACGCGTTAACTCCCGGAAGGCCGTGAAGGGAGCCGTATTCCGGATCTGCGCTTGCCCCGGATCGGCCGGGCCGCCCGAAGGGAAAAGGCTTAAGGGAAAACTCCAGGCGGCGGGAAAACGCGCGGCGGCGGGAAGGCCGGAAGGCCGGGCGGGAAAAAGGCCCCTCAGTCCTCCCAGATCTTGGGGGCTATGTCCGTCTCGATCTTGACGGCTTTCTGCCCGCGGGAACTCCCTATGAAGACCTTGAACTTCGGGACGCCCTCCACCTTGACGTCCAGGGGTTCGCGGACGTCGTGGTTGAGCTTGATGCAGTCGCCGGGGGCCAAGTTCAAGAGCTCCTCGGCGGTTATCTGGGAGCGGCCGAGCTCCACGGTCATGGTCACCTCGGCCTCCCTGACCCTTTCTATGAAGCGGTTGATCCAGGCCGTGTCCACTTCCAGCTGGTCGCTCTGGAAGCCCGCGTAGAGCTTGGAGCGTATGGGCTCTATGGTGGAGTAGGGAAGGCAGATGATGAGGGTGCCCACCGTCTGCTCCAGCTCCACCTCGAACTTCACGACCAGGACCACCTCGGTGGGGGCCACGACGGAGGCGAACTGGGGGTTGGTCTCGCCGCGGACGTAGCTGAAGGACAGCGGGTGGACGGGGTACCAGGCGCGCTCCAAATCGGCCAGGGCCATCTTTATGACGTTCGTGATCCTCCTGGACTCGATGGGGGTGAAGTCCCGGCCCTCCACCTTGATGTAGCCTCTGCCCGAACCCCCGAAGAAGCTGTCTATGAGGTTAAAGACTAGCTTGGTCTCAATGACCATTATGGCGTGCCCGCGCAGGGGCTCGGCCTTGAAGATGTGGAGCGAGGTGGGCACAGGGAGCGCCCGCATGAACTCGCCGAACTTAATCATGTCAATGGAGAACGCCGAGATGTCTATCATCTTCCTGAGCGAGGTGGACATGGTCTGCCGGAAGAACCTCGCGAAGCGGTCGTTTATGATCTCCAAAGTCGGCATGTGGCCGCGGATGATGCGGTCCTGGTTGGTGAGGTCGTAGCGGGTGATGCCCTCCGCCTCGCCGGAGTCGTCGGTCTCGGTCTCGACCTCGCCGCCGCCCATGCCTTTCAGGAGGGCGTCCACCTCGTCCTGGGTCAGGATCTTGGCCATGGCTGTGTTCCTCCTGGAAAGGCGCGGGGCCAGCCGGGCTCCGGAGGCCGCCGAGCCGGCAGGCGCCCTGGGGAGGCGCCCGGGGAAAGGCAAGGGGATGGCGCCCGGAAAGGCGCAGGGGAAAGAAACCGGCGCGGGCGCAGGGGAAGCTCCCGCAAGGGAAAAGCCCCGCCGGGGCCGGTCCGGCAGGACGCGGCCCCGGCCCGGCCAGGCGGAACGGGAACCGGGACCGCCCGGCGGGACCCGGGCGGGTGTGGGGACCGGGGGCCCGTGGAACCGGAGCCGGGACCGCCCGGCGGGACCAGGGCGGGTGAGGGGGCCGAGGAACTGGAGCCGGGACCGCCGGGCGGGACCCGGGCGGGTGAGGGGCCCGTGGAACCGGAGCCGGGACCGCCCGGCGGGACCCGGGCGGGTGCGGGGACCGGGAGACCGGAGCCGGGACCGCTGGCCAAGGGGGGAAGGGGGGCGAGAGCGCCAGCCCGCTTCGAATGCCGCGACCGTAGGGAAGGCACCCCCCCCCCGCCTGGGAAGGCACGCGCCGGGCAGAAGGCCGCCCGCCTCACGGGGAGGCGGCCGCCGGGCC
>JAIRZX010000147.1 GCA_031267005.1 Deltaproteobacteria bacterium | reverse complement strand
GTTGGAGGCGCTGGATCCGGAGACCGCTTCGCGGCTGGCCCCTAGGGACCGGGTCCGGGTGGAGAGGGCCTTGGAGGTCCTCTTCCGGGAAGGCGAGGGCATCAGCGCCCACCAGCGCGGGCGCGCCCTCTCCGACAGGCCCTTCGGCGCGCCGGCCCTGGCGGTGGAAGTGGAGCCGGGGGAGCTTGACCGCCGCCTCCGCCTCCGCACCGAGAGGATGTTCGGGGGGGGGCCTGGCCGGGGAGGCCAGAGCGCTGTCGGAAAAAGGCTACGCGCCGGACTTGAAGCCCCTCATGTCCATAGGCTGCCGGGAGACCGTCCCCTGCCTCCGGGGGGAGACGACCCTCGAAGAGGCCAGGGAGGCGGTCTGCCTGAACACCCGCAGACTCGCCAAACGCCAGAGGACGTGGTTCCGCGGCCAGCTCCCGGAGGGCAGGCCGATCCCGCCCGACGCCGACGCAGCTTACCGGGAGGCAAGCGCCTTCCTGAACGGCTGAGGGACGCCATTGGGGGCGGTCCCCCTGTTCGCGCGGGGCTCGGCGGGGAGGGCGCGGACCCCGTCCCGCCTCCTCCAACGCCGCGTTTCCGGGTCTTCCGCGCCATGACGCTTCCGACGCGGCATCCAGCCGCCTCCCGCAGCCACTTCCCGGCGCCGCGGCGGCTTCTCGCCCTTGCGGCGCGTTTACGGACCGGCCGGCGGGTGGGCCGGGCGGCCGGCCGCCCCCTCCGGAGGCGGGGAGGCGCCGGGCGGCCGCCGGGCCCGTTTCGCCCGCGTGTCCGGCAGGGCCCGGCCAGTCTGTATTATCCTTCCTGTCCGGCCGGTCCGCCCTGGCAGGGTTTTCGCGCTCGGAGGGCGGCCCGGCGCCGAGCAGGGCGGCGGAGCAAGGGAGAAGTTCCCGTGGAAAAGGTTTTGCGTCCCAAAGCCGCCCCGGACGGCGCCGAAGCCGACGGTGCCGCGGCAGCCCCCCGGAGCGGCCGCGCCGGGCCGGGGGCCTTGCCGCAAAGCCTCCCCGGCGGCCGCCCGAAAGCGTTCGTGCCCTTCGAGACTTTGACGGAGGGGGTCCTGGTCCGCCGCTACAAGAGGTTTCTTGCCGACGTGGAGATCCCCGGCCAAGGGCTGGTGACGGCCCACACGCCCAACACGGGGCGCATGACCGGGTGCTCCGAGCCCGGAAGGCCCGTCTACCTCAGCTTCCACGGCGGCAAGGGGCGCAGGCACCCATGGTCTTGGCGGATGATCCGCATGGACTGCGGGCTGGTGGGCGTGGACACCTCGCTTCCCAACCGCCTGGTGAAGCTCGCGCTTATCGCCGGCCGAGTCAGGGGCTTCCCGGCGGGGGGCTCGGCCGACTCCGAGGTCAGGAGCGGAGCAAGCCGCCTGGATCTGAGATGGGTCCCCCCCGGGCGTTCCGGGCCGGAGTGCCTGATAGAGGTCAAGAACTGCACCTGGGTGGAAGGAGGGCGGGCACTTTTCCCCGACGCTGCGAGCGCGAGGGCATCCAAGCACTTGGCCGAGCTGGAGGGCATAGCCAGGCGCGGCATGCCCGCGGCTCTCGTGGTCGTGGTCCAGCGCCCGGACGGGAAGAGCTTCTCTCCCGCGGACGAAGTTGACCCGGCGTGGGGCAGGGCGTTAAGGGGCGCCGTCTCGGCGGGCGTCAGGGTCATGGCATACGAGGCGAAGCTCGAGCTTTCCGGCGCGGCCTTCGGGGGCGAGCTGCCTCTGGACCTGCAGCCTTGAAACCCGCATGGGCGCGGGAAGGGCCGGGCGGCCGGGAGTGCCGCAAAGCGACCTCCCCGGCTCCTCGGGTCACGCGCCCGAACGCGCGCCGGCCCCCCCGCGCTGTCCGGGCCGCTCCCGCTGGATCGCCCAGCCGCGACACGTCCTGAACCGCGGAGCTTTTGAACCGCCGAACCGGCGCGTCCGTTATCGCGGCGGCATCCTTTCCGCGTGGGCTGCCCGGAACCTTTAAGCTGGCTGAAGCGGATTCAGTCTGTCCATAATTTGATTCCGCGGCTTTTCAGGCGTATAGCCGCGGACGGCTGGCCGCAACGCCCCAATCCCTTAGCCCCGGGCGGTCCCCGGCAGGGCCCCGGGGTTTCCGCGGGCCTGCGGGGGTCCGGCGGCTAAGGATCTTTGATCCCGGTCGGACTTATGCTAGAGTCAGTCTTGAGGAGGAGCCTGTGCCGTGACAGAGAATATTGCCGACGCCGCCAAAGGGCCGGCCGATCTCGCGGCCGGGACCGACGGGCAGGGCATAATCGCGTTGTTAGGAAAGGTTCTCGGAAATTCGGGGTCCAGCGACGAGAAGGCTCTTGTCCGCAAGGCTCTAGAAAGCATTCTCGAGGATCCGGCGCCAAAGGCCGAGACCCGAAAAGGGGGGAAAACTTCAGAGAAAACTGCGGCGGCGGAGGCTTTTTTCAGCCACGACGTTAGGATTATAGCCATAATCGTAAGCATTTTCACGGGTTTTATCGTGTTGTTTCTCAACACTGCGTTCAACAACCTGGAAAACAGGATGAGTGGACTTGAAACCAGGGTTAATGTCGGCATAGCTCAGTTAGACGCGAGGATGGATCGGTTAGACGCGAGGATGGAGCGGTTAGAATCCAAAATGGATGACATGGCTAAGGAAATCTCCAGAGTTTGGATGGCTATCGGACGATTGGAGGGCTCCGTCAACGTCTTGCTTGCCGCCGGAACAGGACGGCAGCCGCCCCGGGTTCCGGATGACGCCGAAAGCGGCGGGATTCCTGGCCAGAGTGCCCCGGAGGCGGCTGGACAGGCGGCGGCGCCCCCCGAGTGACCTAACTGGCCGCCGGGCCCGGTTTCAGCCCGCAAGCCTCATGCGGAACCTCGGCAAGCTACTCCCGGCAGGCCCGCCGTCTGACGCTTCCTCACGAGTCTGGACCGGGCGGGGAACGGGGAAATCCGAGCTTGCCTCTTCGAAGGGAGACGCAACGGCCGGCTCGAAAGGGAACACCAGGCGGCCCGAGGCCCCGGCGGAGCGTTGGCGGGGACGTGAAGGCCTGCGGCGTCCAGAAAGCCTCCGCGCCCTGTTGGACTCCCGCGGGAGGCGCCAGGCCCTGCCGCGCGAGGGGTTTCCGGCGGGCTCGGGTTCCCGGGCAAGGGCGCGGTAGCGTCACGCGTCCCCGGCGAGGGGGGGCATGGCCGGACGCCCGGAGCCGGGAAGGCGGCCCGCCAGTGATCCCGCGGCGGAAAAGGGACCGAAGCGCCCCTGTTACTGTCAGATGATCAGCATGGTCTGCGGGCCGGCACGCGTGCGAGCCCCGCTTGCGGACCGGGCGCGGGGGGCGTTCAGCCCGCCGGCTCAGCAGGGGCTCCCCGGAAAGCGCGCGGCCGGCTCCGAGGTCAGGCGCGGTGACGGCCGCCTTGGACTCCGACGCCCCCCACTGGACAATCAGGCCCGGAACGGCTGGCAAGGGACTAGAACAGCGCCGGGGCG
>JAIRZX010000112.1 GCA_031267005.1 Deltaproteobacteria bacterium | reverse complement strand
GACCGATTGGCCGGGTGTGGCGTGTGGCCGTGAGGCCGGGAGGCCCGGAGGCCGTGGGCCCGGAGACCGGTAGGCCGTGAGGCCCGGAGGCCGGGAGGCCGGGAGGCCGGGAGGCCCGGAGGCCGGGAGGCCCGGAGGCCCGGAGGCCGGGAGCCTGGACGCCGGGAGGCCCGGAGGCCGGGAGCCTGGAAGCCGGGAAGCCGGGAAGCCCGGAGGCCCGGAGGCCCGGAGGCCGGGAAGCCGGGAGGCCGGGAAGCCTGGAGGCCTGGAGCCGGGAGGCCGGGAAGCCGGGAGCCTGGAAGTCTGGAAGCCTGGAAGCCTGGAAGCCTGGAGCCGGGAGGCCGGGAGGCCAGGAGGCCAGGAAGCCGGGAGGACGGGAGGACGGCGAAACATGCCTTAGCGCCTGGGCTGAGGCGGGAAGCGGCTCAAGCCGCCCTTAAGCGGCGCCCGGGCTAAACGGATTCGACGTTTTCAGGCACCTGGGCGGTTAAGGGACGGCCAAGGCGGTCGGCACGGGTCTGGGCCAGGAGGGAACCGCAAATCACCAGCGCGGCGCCTCCCCACATGGCGGGCGTCATAGTCTCCCCCAGGAAGGCCATGCCGAAAAGGGCGGCGAAGACCGCCTTCAGCTGAAGCACCAACGCGGTCTCGGAGGCTCGCATTTCTCTCTGGCAGTAGGTCTGGATCAAATAGGCCAAGGACACCGACACGATCCCGAACAGCGTGAAGGGGAGAGTCTCCAAAAAAGCCGACCAGCCCGGCATGGCGCCGCGCGCCGCCGCTATCGCTAAGCATGACGAGCCGGCAAGGGCAGCCTGTACCGTAACGAAGCGGATCGGCTCCACTCGGTTGGCGCATCGGCCTACGAGAATGAGATGCGAGGCCCAGCACGCGTCGCCCGCGAGGGTGAGGGCGTCGCCGCGGTTGAAATCGCCAACGCTGTCGGCGACGCCCGAAAGGAGAAAGAGCCCGGCAACGCCCGCGGCGAGTCCAGCCCATACAGCCCGGCCCGGGACCCTGCCCATGACAATGGCCATAAGGGGCACCAGAATTACGTAGAGGGAGCTTATGAAGGCTGATTTTCCGCTCGTAGTCCAGACCATGCCCTGGTACTGGAGGATTGAGCCGCAGGCGAGCAGGAACCCCGCCGCCGCGCCCGCCTTGAGCCAGAAGCGGGGGCCGGGCGGCTCCCTGCGGCGGGAACAAGGAAGCGGGGCGGGTTTTAGGAAGCACAGAGGCGCCAATGCCAAGGCGCCGAAGAAAAACTCGAGGCCGGTGAAAGCGATGGCGTCAATCCTCGCGACCGACCAGCGCACCATAGGGAAGCTACCTCCCCAGACGAGCGTGAGGAAAATGAGCATCAACGCTGCTTTCGTTCTTTTGGACACGGGCCTCCTCACGTAGCCTTACGGGGCGGATCCCGCCTCGGCTGACCGCGGCAAATGAAACGTCGGGAGGCCGGGACGTCGCTTGGACGGCGAGGTTACCGGGCATAACGCGACGGCAAAAAAATGCATCGGAAGGAGAGCCGAGCGCCGACTTCGGAGCGAACGCGGGACCTCCGTTACGTAAAAAGCTGCCGCGCCTGTACGAGAGGGCAACTGAACCCCCCGCCGCCTTAAAGCGGTTAGAGATTTTAGCACCAGAAAACCCTGTTTTCAATTGATTTCGCCAAGCTAGCGGAGGTAACTCAAAGGGCATGACACGATTCTAAACGACAGCTTTCCTATCGCGACGACAGCTTTCCTATCGCGGCGAAGAATTGCCGTGTTTGTTGCCGGTTGTGAGAAAGCAAGGCCATCTACAGAATTACGCAGGCAGGATTTTTGAAAAATAAATTATTGTCATTGAAGATATTGATAAATTTAGTTTCGAAATAATGCAAGAGAAATGGCGGGAGATTGTAAAGATATTGAAAAAATTTAGTTTTTAAAAATTAGTTTTCACCGTATCTTTTCTGATAACCTTTATCGTTGAAAGGAAGCAATCAAAAAATTTTAAGACGAAAGTCCTAAAAAAATGGCGATATCAGAACTGCCGCCGTATTTATCGAAAACAATGCAAACCCATACTCAGGAAAAAATAAACGCTGGAGAAGCGCCCGTAAGGAAAGAAGTCAGGCTCAAAGGTTCCGCAACAGGTTCAAGGATAGTTTAAAGGGGCAAAACGCAGGAAAATATCCAATGTTTATGAGAAATGTCCGTCGATCTCCATCAGACGCTCCGGAAAGGCAAAGTCGAAAAATGGCGAGTTATGGGTTTGGCAGACCGAAAAAAGCATGGCGGGGTTACCGCCCAAAGGCTTGAGGGCTCCCCGGCGTACCCTGGTCGGCGTTAGGAACCATGGCGCAAGTTCCTCCTTTCGGGACGCCGCCGTCCGGTTTCGGCCTGGGGGAGCCTTCAGGGAGTCTCCGTCTTCTCGCGGCCCTTCCGGGAGTCGCCAAGGCCGGAGCCGAATGCCATCCAGCTGGTTCCGGGAAACCGTCCCGGGATCCGGGTGCCCGGACGCGGCTTTGCCGTCAGAACCAGGTCCGCCGAGCCTATCTGCGAGGCAGGGTAAGGGTACGGCAAATCCCCTAAACCGGGGAAGACGCCTGCGTCCCAGGTGCCGGGACAAAAGGGAAGAATGCATGGTCTGGACGTAAGGGCGGATAACAGAGTCGTCAAGTCAAGGCGGAAAGCAGTGACGGGATGCCAGGAAGGAAAGAAGGTGCGGGAAGCTGCGGCGGAAAGCCGCGGAAGGGAGACAGGAAGGCAGGCGGGGACGGGCAAGCTGTTCCGGGATGCCTTTACTCCCGGCAGCGTATGGCATATAATCAAAAGCTAAAGAGTCCAGTCGGTTCCTGCCCGCGACCAGCCAATGCGCCTCCCGCACGGCATGTGCAGGGGAGTGCGCCACTAGGAAAACGAAATGAAAACCCTGACCATCATCCCCCTGCTCGCCGCTGCCCTCGCGCTGACAGTTTCAAGCACGTCCTGCATCTACCCCGGCGGGGTCTTTCCGTTGCCCGGCGCTTCCGCTCCCCCGCTCGAGGAACCGGATCCGGACAACCCCCCCGTGTTTGTGCGGGGGAACGCCCCGGCCGGTTCACCCGGCTACGCCGCCCCCCGCGTCGCCAACATGAGCGGTTCCTTCCAAGCGATGTTTCGGGACCAACCGCAATTGACTCAGGGCGAGGTGGATCAGTACGCCAACTACCTGGCTGGCGGACGGCGCGGGGCTCTTCCCGGAGGGACCAAGGCACGCCAGCAGTACATCGCCATAAAGATCACCAATGCCCTCTGGATGCTGTCGGATCCTAAGATGACCTCCGCCAAGATGGAGCAACAATACCGTTCCGCGCTGCCAGTGCCCACCCCCTCCGAACTCTCGCTGGTCAGGAAGAATGAAGCCGACTTGAACTCCGCCATGACGGGCAAGAGGCGGTAAAGGGCCACGGGCCGGCCCGAACGGGCGCCAAGCGAGCGGGGGCGGTCCGGGGAGCCCCTCCTTGACCCCTGTCCGGCCCGCTCCTGCCCTCTCCAGCACTCTCCTGCCGCTTTCGGACCCCTTCGGCCTCGACAGCCCGCGCGGTCCCTTCCGGTCTGTGGACGGTAAGAAGCGGACCGCGCCGAAGTGACAATCCACAGCGCGATGACATTAGGCGCAATATGCCGCTCCGCAACTATGGCGTGGAGCTTACCGGTTGCGTTGGCCTCACCATGCCAGGGTCCTGACAGGTCCAGGCCAGGAGCCTGCGCGGGCGACAGCTTAGGGTACCTGTTCCTGGCCGTCAGGGGTTTCAACGGAGGCTCATAACCGTGCGCGGCGTACGTGACCGTTCCAGTTTACCCGTGAATCACGTCGCTTGAGAATTCACTCGCCCTCTTCAGAAGGTCTTCTGCTGGAACGCTTCTAATCCTGACAAGGTTCCTTCCGCATACGGCTACAGCAACAGCACGGACAGGATTTCGGATGCCGACGTAGGGCAGGAGATATCCATTCTCGATTATTTGGCTGAAAGCTGCATTGATACAGGAATTAAGTTTCTTTTCATCCTTGTCTGATATTCCGGTTGGCGAATGAGGAGCAGCGGTATCTGTTATGTCGGCCGATTTAGCGTATTTGATTTCAGTTACCAAAATACTGTGATCAGGAGCAGTTACTACCAGATCAATAATTCCTCCACCTATGGTATGTTGAGGATCAGCATTAAAATCCGACATCTTAAAAATTGACAGCAGGAAACCGTGATAGAAAGATTCCATTTTTTCATGTAGCGAGTAAGGTATTACGCTGAGGAAACCTTGGAGGAGTGCCTCGGCACGGTCCAGTTTCCCTAGGCAGAAAGCGTTGCAGAATTCAGTGCATCTTAATGAATTTAAAATATCGTTTTCAGACGAAATTAAAGGAACAATACGAAATTCAACGTAATTCTTCATGATAGACATGCCTACTTCCTTATTCGGCACGGCAAGGAAAAGTTTAAATGTTTTATCGGATTCCTTTCGCTTTCGCAGGGTAAGGTATCCGGTCTGGAGCATAATCGATACCGGATCGGCATTGCCCGCGTCTTGAATGTCCACGCTTCCTTTAAATTCAATATTACCTTTGAATACTTTGGATAAAATATCGTCCTTAATATTCATTTGGTTTAAAAAATTCATTCCTCCAGTCCGAATCCAGAAATTATCGAAATTACGATCAAGAAGAAAATTTTGCAGGGATATGGGGTTGATAACGCGGTCATCGCCGTTCCAGCTGTACCCATCGTACCATTCGGTGATACGTTTCATGAGCATTTCGAGCGAAAAATCAGGTCCGAAATCAATATTTTTATGAAAGTCAGCCAAAACCGCTTCAAGATGCGGGGAATAACATGTTGAAATCTCATCGGGAGTGAACCCGCATATTGACGCGTATGCAGGGTTGAAAGTGATGTCCCTGAGATTGTTCATTGCCGAAAAAACGGACAATTGCGAGAATTTGGTAATGCCGGTTAAAAAAACACGTTCGATCATATTTTCGCATGATTTCAAGGCGTTGTAGAAGCTGTGAAGAGTCTGTTTAGCTATATTCAGTCTGTGCGGAATAGAGATGTTGTTGATTATCGGAGCGTCGTACTCATCGATCAGGACGATAACTTTATCGCGGTCAGCAGTCAGCGCGTCCTTTGTTCTAATATTGTCAGTGATTAGAGGGATATCTGCGTAATTCCATGATAGAGCACTGATTACTTCCGTAAGGCAATAGGCTGAATCCTGTGCCGTAATGGAGAATCCTCTTCGCGAAGCGAAGGAGTGAAGGAAGGCGGTGAGGTTTCTATCAAGCAAGGTCGGGTCATCGCCGAAACGGCTCATGCCTATCCTTATGACGTGCGAACGAGGCCACTCGTCTGCCTTGCGCAACGTGTCTATGGCGAGTCCGGAAAAGAGTTCCTTCCTCCCTACCGCCGCTTCTTCAAGGGTATCGATCAACAACGTCTTGCCAAACCGCCTTGGGCGGGAAAGAAAAAGGTGAGGACGTGGGCTGGTAAGAATTTTATGGACGAATTCGGTCTTGTCAACATAGACATAGCCTTTGTCCCTCAGTCGGGAAAAATTGGCTATGTCGATTCCGATTTCAGGGATACGCGGAGCGTCCGAGTCCGTCATGGATGCCTCCTTGGCGATCTGACCTTCCCAGATCCGGTCGACCCGTTAGGTCTAAATTCCCATAACTGGGTGAATTATATTTTGCCTTATTAGAATCCCAGAAGCAAGTGGAAGCTGGGGCTTGGGGCTTGGGGCT
>JAIRZX010000005.1 GCA_031267005.1 Deltaproteobacteria bacterium | reverse complement strand
GGCCGAGTCGGCGTGGCTGCCGGTGGCCTTGACGGCCTGGCTGTCGGGGGTCGGCTCTGCGGTGCCGTTCGCAAGTATCGTGTCCGAAGATTTAAGCCCTGAAAACTCTTTGATAATTTTGGCAAGTTCGTTCGGAAGCAAGCAGTCTTCCGGCATTGGATAGGTGGCCTCCGAGGCGGCCTTTATCTTTGGGAAGAGCTGTTTGATGGCTGCGGTAGCCGGAGAGTCGCGGACGCCGGGCGCAGTGTTGTCGTTGAAGCCGACGTTTGGCAAAACCCCTTCGACTGAAAAGGAATTTCTGAGGCGGGCGTCTGCGCTGTCCACGGGAGGCAGGTTGTGTCCCATGCCAATGAAGTTCGTCATTTGAGTCCATGCTTCGGAAGGAAAGCGTATATCGGCGGCGAGTTTAGAATATTGTTTTACGGGCATTCGGATTAAGTTCCTTAGCGGGCTGAGGTTCCTTTGCGGGCTGAGGTTGCACAGCTTGCTTAGGTTGTTCAGTTAGCCAAATTTTAAGACGTCGGAGATGGGGGTGGCGCTACGGTCGCGAAGGTGAAGTTGCTGGAGTGTCTTTAAATAATGTAGGGCTTGGGGGGGGGGCAGGACGACGACTCCCGCTGATTTCCGTAAGCGGAACGAGACGCGGGCCTCCGCGCTGGTGAATAGGACGCGGGAGAGGGTAGCCTGTGACTCGGTTGACCCCTTGGAGTTTGTAGTGACTTAATCTTGATAACGTGAAAGGGGGGGGAAGTCAAGGGGGGGCCGGCAAAACGGGAAACTGGTTGCGAGGGAAAGGCCAAAGGCGATGGCAATCGGAAAAGGGGACGGTAAAGAAGTTCGGAAGCGCCAACGGGCAAGGGATACCGTAAAATATCGAGGAATATGTAAGGAATATTGTGACCGATTATTTGATCGTCAATATCCGCGCGGGGTTCCGGACAGTTTTTAGGCGTCCGGGGGTATTTTTCGGAGCCGCGCGGGGGCTTTCGGGGAGGGGGTGGCCAGCCTCGAATGGCGCATTCGACGGGGAAAAGGGGAAAAAAAATGGGCTTATAAACGCCCTCACGGGGCGGTATTTCAAGCAATTGAAAGGTAATTTCCTGAGTGAAATCAGTAACTTAGCAATAAAATTAGAATCGAGAGTTTGAAAAAAACCGAAAAACAAAAAATTTCAAACTGGTTGATTGGCCCCGGGGATTCTGTTTGAATCGCTTTCAGGCCAGACGAGCTGGCCCGTGACCGGGTGCCAGGCACTCGACGCGTCGGCCATCAGGCCGGCCCGGGATTCCTCGAAAGTCCCTCCGCGCCAATTTTCCTGGGAGGGAGGCGAAGGGGCGCTCCAGCGAGGCTTCAGACCGGGCCGGGCGAAAGGCTTAACTGGCAAGCGTTCGCCGTACCTCGGGATTTCCAGGCGGCTGGACCTTTGCCCGTTGCCGTTGCAGCGAGGCGGGAGGCGGACGTCGCCCGGTTAAGGGGCCGCCTGGACCGAAAAGCTCTTGTGAGCGTTATGGAGTTTCATGCCGCTTCGGGGCCCGCCAAGTCCCGCGGCCTTCGCCGCTGACGCTTCCGAGTCCGGGAGCGGGAGCGACGGGGTTCCGAAACGGGCAGCCGTTTCAGTCCGGCCCGGATGAAGGTTTGCGTAGGGGGTTCTCGGCGGGCGACGCCGCCTTCGGCCGTCGGCAAGCCGGGAACGGCAGTTTGCAGGAAGGCAGCGGCAACGCCGCCGGGGCGTCCCCGGCGGGCTGCTTGAGTTAACCGGGAACATTTCGTTCCGCACGATTTTTTTTTCGACCGAGTACAGGCTACGGCATTCATTTTTCTGCCCCCCGCTAAGCGGGGAGGCTTGGAGGTACATAATGGACTCCGCCATGACCGCCACCCTAACCGACGCGACGGAGGTGCTTTGCGGCGCCTGCAGCACGAACTCGCTGTACACCACCGGCGTGTTAACGGTCATCATGAAGAACGGGAATTCCGTCTACACCGAGGTCAATAAGCTTACCACGAACGGAGACGCCACCGTCAACTCCATAACGGGGCCGAACGGGGGCATACTGTACTTCATCAACGAGTACTCGTCCACTGTAGATGCCAAGTTCACGCTGATCGGGCCCGGGAACAACTGGCAGCCCCAGGTCATAACGCTCACGAAGCTGAAAAACGTCTACGGGCTCGTGCAGACCGCGACGCATATCATCTGCATCGACTACGACAACGCCAGGGTTGTCAAGGTGAACAAGACGGGCTGGGTCGAAGAGGCCTGGTACGACTTCGTTCCGGAAGCGGGAAACCAGGGCTTCGGGGTGGGCATATGCACCTTGGGCAACTACGTGATGGCGGTTTTCATCGAGGCCGACAACCCCTGGACCACCGCCAACTACGCTTCGAGCAAGGCGGTCGTCCTTAACCCGGGCGTCAGCGGGGCGACCTTGCCGGTAGTTCAAGTAAGGGTCGGGCAAGAATTTAAATCCCAAATCAACGTCGGAAAGAACGCCACGAGCCTCATCCCGTTCACGGACCCGCAGGGAAAGGTCCACGTTTTCGTGCCCTGCATCGGCGGGAAGCAGAAGACGAACGAGGGGAACGCCACCGAATCGCACCTCGACGAGATCACGGTGACCGCGAACCCGGCAACGGGGCAACTTAGCGCGACCGTCGCGACCAGGCTTGTGGGATCCAACGACCCCGCCGACACCACCAGCCTCGACATCAGGCACATCGCCTTCAAGGAGGACGGCACCGCCGCCTACGTAATGGTGGCGAACGTTTACGCCTACAACATTGAGACCTACAAGACCCAGATGGTCTGGAAGGTTTACCAGACGACCTTCAGCAACCTGGAGACGCTCACGAACGCGCTCCCCTCCTCGCTGGGCACGGCAGTCCTTTCCTCCGTCGGCTACGACGAGGGATTCCTCTGGGACATCGTCTACGACAACGGCCACGACTGGCTCTGGATGGGCCACGGCGACAGCATCCACATATACAACAGGGGCGTCGGCGCCTCCTGGACGCCGATCCACGTCTTCCCCCAGGTGGACGAGAACGACCCCACCCACTCGCTCAACATCAGCGCGAACGCCGACGGGAACCTCAACTCGTACGACGTCACCGCGGAGAGCCTCCGCGCCTTCATGAGCATGATCCTGCGCGGGGTCCAGCCCCACGGGTTGTCCTCCGACTCACCCCAGTGGAGGGCGCACGTCCGCCGCGAGATGGAGAACGCCAAGCCCGGCAACAAGGGCAAGTAGGAACCAGGTAGCGACGCGGTTGCTGGCGGGGAGATAGCGGCAGGATGCTATATAAATTAGCCTTTTCGGACATATGGCGTCTCATGTGATCTCCCCGTCTGCATCAACCGTATCGCGTTAATGGTAAACCATGAATCCAACCCAACTTTGCCGGTCTGTCCATGTCGCATGAGTTGGAATCAGCCGTTCGCAGCGAAGCGATCCAGGCAGGTTAGGCCAGTTCCGCAAGGAGCTGGCCTCAATGCCTGGCATCCGGACATCCCCGCCAAAACCAGGTTTTTAGCGACAGGACCCGGCCGGTTATCCGTTACCGCCTCGTCAGCTGGCCCCCAGCCAGTCTGACCCCTCTCCGACACAGGGGTCTAAACCAGCATGGGGTCTGGCAGTTCTTCCCGGGAACGGATACGCTTTAAAGTATTCGTTCCCGATAGGAGCAGAAAGAGTTCCTTCGGGAAGCGATACCGCTTTCGGTAAAATCAAGTCTGGTGCCGTTAATCAATTGAAGGAATAGTATAATTTTAATAGCCAAAAAACAACATTTTAAATTTTTAAAAATTATATAGCACGTCTCGTTGCAATATTATTAACAAGTTGTTTGTTATAGAGTGAAAAACCTCTCAATTTATCCATGTTTAAGTTATGTTTCATACTGTAGCTAGAATTGTCATTTTGTTTGTTGGCGGTTGCCATTTTTTATTATTTGGCAACCTCCTCTTGGGTGATATTGTAGTTGATAGCACTGGCGGACAAATTGAAACGTTAAGCGGCGATCAACAAATTGACTATAATATAACTCTTAATTTCATTCCTACTCCCCTAACCGAAACTCACTCGAACTTAATATGGGAGGCTTCTGATTGGGATAACGAGACAGGCGGAACCCTTAAGGTTGTCGGCGCGTCTCACTTGACTTTCGAAAGCGGCGCGACGTTCATGATGGATGATTCCGCCGCTGACGGTTGGTGCAGGGGTTCGTATAATACGCCCCCCGACAATGGCGTCTGCATGTTTTACGACGACTGGTACGTTTATTTTCAAGGAGGTACGTGGTATAAAAACTTAATGTTAGACGCAAAAGACGCAACGCTTGAGTTCAGTTCGGGAAGCAAGCTGATCATCCATAATGGGTTTTACTCATGGGATGCGGTTTACGATACCAATTACTTCCTGATGAACGCCGACATAGGGCGGCTCATATTGAACGATGGCGCCGTTATGGAAGTTGACATAGGCAGCTTTGTCAACGAGGAAGGCCATATCCTTAATCTGCCGGGACGTCTAGCCAATGCAAGCAGTTTAACGAATGCTTATTACGGTGGACCGATGGATACTGGCGGCATCATGATCCGGAATATGACCATCAGATCCGGTGCGCAGGTATCAGTATTTGATATAGGTGAGTACTTTTTCCCTGACCCTGGTTTATTTAACGGTTCTTTTGTTCAAAGATACTTATCCAATGATTTAGTCTACGAGATAACTGAGGTTGGCAAGCCGGTGATAATTGGCGGACAATATTTTTACGGTGCCAATACAACATCGTTTGTTTTTCACGACGATGGCTCTGACTACCGCACGTATTTTGATCCAGTAGTAGACATTAACGCGACTTCATATCCAATGTCGTGGTCATCATTTTCAGATTTTAGCGACAGCATCAAGAGACTCAAGGCGGCTGACCCCAACGCGTTGGTGGTGACGCCGGTCGCGTCTGACGGAACGCCCAAGAAGTGGGATCTGGCGTTCCAGCCGGGCGACTCAATTGCTCTGGTGCGTTGCGATACCTGTAGCGGATACGTTCCCGGTGAATTGTACCTCAAAGATCTTTTCGAGTCCGACGTCTTCCATGATTCCGTCTTCGTAATATCCAACTACGAGTTGGACGGCAACTTCAACCCGATTCCCCTTCGCGGGACGCCGACCATCAGCTACACTTATGCCGGGATCCAATCCGTTTACCCGGCCCGGGAGGCGACTTACCTGGAAAGCCGCCTGGCCGGGGCGGCCTTCCTGTCCCAGGCGTCCGATCTCATGGCGTCCGCCCTGCCGGAGCATGCGCGGCAGTGGAACAAGCCGGACGGCTACTCCGTCATGTTCGCGGCGGACGGCTACGACCTGACCTTGAGGACCGGAAGCTCCGTAGGCTTCAAGGGCATGTCCTTCCTCCTGGGCCCAGCCTGGCACAGGCGGACCCCGTGGGGCAGCCTGACCGTCGGCGGGGCGGTGGAGGGCGGCCGCGGGAGCTATTCAACCCACAACCGCTATCCGGACCGGGCCGAGGTCGTCGGGGACGGCAAGGTGGACTACCTCGGGCTCGCGGCTTTCGCGAGCCACGAGTTCGACGCGGGCTACCACGCGGAAATATCCCTCCGGCTCGGGCAGCTCCGCAACAGCTTCGACGCCTCGGGCCAGGCCGCCGGCTACAGGGACCAGCTGAGGGACGCCAAGTTCAACACCGCGAGCACGTACCTGGGCGGGCACCTGGGCGTGGGCTACGCCTTCCGGTACCGCCCGGACATCCTGATGGACGTTTACGGCCAGGCCTTCTGGACCCGCCTCGGGGCGGCCCACGCCGCGGGCGCCGTATCCGGGAGGCCTATACGCTTCGACGCCGACAACTCCGTTAACTTGAGGGCCGGGGTGCGCTACACGTATACCGGCTTCGATCGGCTCAAGCTTTACGCCGGCGCCGCCTACGACAGGGGGCTCTGGCTGAACGCCGTGGACGGCCAAGCCTTCGGCAGGCGGCTCGGGCGGCTCGGCCAGCCTTCCTCCGAGGGCGGCACAGGCATCTTCGAGGGCGGCGTGAGCTTCAAGCCCTCCCCCGACTCCGCCTTTACACTGGATCTGTCAGGCAGGGCGTATTCCGGCCAGACCGACGGGGGCGCCGGGAGCCTCTCCCTCAAGTGGGAGTTCGACGCCGACGGCAACCTGGTGGGAACCCCCCCGGCTGAAGCTGCCGGGTTGCGGCAATCTCCCCGGGGGGGGCGGTTCTACCCGCCGTCCGCGGGACAGGCGGGCGGAAGCGGGGCGTACGCTTCCGGCGGCGAGGGCGCGGGCGGTCCCGGAACCGGAAGGGGAGCTTCCGGCAACAGGCCCGGAGCCGACCCCCTTAACCCCGTCACGGTCGAGACGGAACGCCCCGACTGGGAAAAGACCCTGTCGCCGGGCGCCGTCTCGGTCGTGGTGCCCGACGAGTACACCGGCGAGCAGAAGACCTTGGCCGATCTCTTGGAGAAGGTGCCGGGCCTTTTCATCGGCAGGACGAACGGCGCCGGCAACTACACGACGGTTTCAATCCGGGGGAGCACCGGCGCCCAGGTGGCGGTCTACATAGACGGAGTCCCGCAGAAGAAGGGCGGCGACGCGGCGGTGGACCTTTCCACGATCCCCCTGTTAAACGTGGCCCGCATCGAAGTCTACCGCGGGTACATCCCCGTCCGCTTCGACGGCGCCCCCATAGGCGGGGTCATAAACGTGGTCACCAAGCGCCCCGAAGACGCCAGGACGAGGATCCTTCTCGGGATGCGTTCCCTGGGAGGATACAACGGTGAACTGACGTTTTCATCCCCCCTCGGTCCGGGAAGCCTGCTCGTCGGGGCCGCCCACGACAGGAGCGACGGCGACTTCAAGTACCGATTCCCAGGTTCCGGCGCTTACGGCACGATCCAGAACAACGCGCCGAGGTACAGGCGCCGCTTGAGCAACGGTTTCAGGAAGACGGATTTAATGGCGAAGTGGCAGGACGAAAACTGGTTCGCCAAAGTGGCCTGGAAGGATCACGTAGTCCAGCTGGCCCGGTATCTCGAAGCCATGGGGCCCGACAGCACTGATTTGCCGCCCGACCTCATACACCATTACTTCCCTGCTTCGTCAGAATCCCCCCTGAAGGTTCAACGCACCGTCCAGCGCGATTTCACCCTCGGGCGGCGCCAGACCTGGGGGGATTTGGACTGGGGGCTCCGGGTTGATTACACTACCCAGAACAAACGATACAGCTACGTGAACGTCCCGAGCAACTATCCGGACACTTACGGTTCAAGGTGGTCCCTTTACGACACGCGCCGCTGGGCGGCGACCCTCGACGCCAGCTACAAGCTCGGCACACGCAACCTGATCGAGCTGCACGCGGACTACTCCAAAGAGACGCTTCACGTCGACGTTAACGGTCGCGACACGCCGACCGGTTATTCCTCCGAGACGGTCCTCGACAGCTACTCCCAGAAGATCTGGCACCTCCAGCTCCAGGACACGTTCAACATCACCGAGTCCGGAGACTTCCAGCTGACGGCGGTCATCCGCTACGACAAGATGGACGGCGACACGGCCAAAGGGAAGAACCTCGACGGCAACATGGGCTGGGTAAAAACCTGGGGGGTGGCCCTCAAGAAGGACTTCGGCAGTTTCCTGACGCTCCGGGCCAGCTACGGCACCTTCAACCGATTTCCCAACTTCTACGAGATGTTCGGGGACGGCGCCTACATCTACCCGTCCGTCCTCGCGGGCAGCCCCGAGGATCACGTGGGGCGCGAGCACGGGAAGCAGTTCGACGCGGGGGCCGATTTGCGGGGGACCCTTTTCGGTGTCAAGGGCCGCGCCACCGTCAACTATTTCAACCGGCTCGTCCACGACGGCATCATGCTGATTGCCAGGAGGGACATGGCCAAGTACGTGAACAACCAGTCCATGAGGCACGAGGGGCTGGAGTTCGAGACCCATCTGACCTACGGCCCCCTGGGGCTGGATATCGCCGCCACCAGGCAGCGGTTCAAGAGCGTCGGGAAGAACAAGAACCGCCAGTATCCCTACATGGTCCAGCTGCCGGAAAGGATCGTCAACACCCGGCTTACCCTGAAGCTTTTCGGCGGCCGCGTCGAGGCCTTCGGGGAGTATAACCATACCGGCAAGCTTGACCACTTAAGCGACGTTAACGACAAGGACCCCGCGTATGTCGACGAAATCAACATCGTAAACGCCGGCATCAAACTCCACGTCACCGACAGCCTGAAGGTTACCTTAGGCGGGTCGGATCTCACCAACCAGGGCCCGAAACAGCACTTTCTCCCGAACATGAATCGTCAAGAGTATAAATACGCCCTTGTTCCCTACCCCCGGGAGGGACGCATCCTGTACACGTCGGTCGAGTTCAATTTCTGAGCCCGCTTGAGTTATCCCCCCTTCAAGTCCCGGATCGGGCGAAGTAGCCCGCGGGGGCCTTTGCCTGCCCTGGAGAACGCACAAGGCCTTTGGAGGGCACGCCGAAGGGCTTCAGCATGCCCCCTCCCGCCCCCTAAGCCCCGGCGCGCCACTCCTTGCCTAAGCCCCGGGGCGCCCCCCGCCCCGTTAGCCTCGTTGAAAGCCGTTCCGCTTCCCGTTTTCCCGTCCCCTTGCCGCATCGGTCGTCCGGGACGGGCGGCGGGCGTCCGGGACGGGATATCCCGCAGGCCCGGGGCCTAACGGGCATCGCGAACCCCGCGTTGGATTCGCGCGAGCCCTCTTCATGAGATTCTAAGGAGGCCGGATTGGACCCCCAGGCTTGGTTGCGGATGAGGAAGTGCGAAATACTTCCGGAGCCCCCCCTGCCCGGCGCTTCCGGCGGGAAGGGCGGCTTCGATTTCGCGGCCGTGTCCAAACGCCTCACGGACCGTCTTTTGGCTACCGGCGACTGGGCCAAGCTCCTCCCGGAGGGGGCCTGTCCGGACGGCGTCGTTCTCTTCGAGGTCATCCTGCATCCGGAGCGGCTGACCCGCTCCGCTTTCCCCCGGCTCTTCTTCGAGCGCCTGAACTTGACCTACGTGGCCAGCCGCAGGTGCGAGGCGCCCCGCCTCGCCGCGGACGAGGCTGCCCCTCCCGCCTCCGACGGACGGGGGAGCGGTTGCGGGGGCGCTGGCCAGACCTTCGCGGTGCTGGTCCGGTGCCATCTGGACGACCTCTTCGCCGCGCCCGGCAAACTCGCCGCAATCGAACCCGGCTCGACTTCGGCGTTCGATCTTGACGGCATCGCCTCCATACGGCCAATCGACTTATCCGGACGGCTGAAGAGCATCGGGTCGAGCCTCGTCGACTGCTACGACGTGGCGTTGCACGTGCTGCACTCCTTCGATCCCTTCGAGATACGCAACAAGTTCCTCGAGTACGCGGCGACTTGCGGCTTCAATCCAACCGATCTCGTTAGCGGGCCGGAGGGGGGGCTCATCTTCGTCCAGGTAAAGGGTGACCGGGCGGGGCTCGTGAAGCTGTCCCTTTTCGTTTTGATCCGTGACATATGGGAGTCCCCGCCCATGAGTCACGCTCCCTCCCCGGGCACCTCCCCTACCTCCCCTCCCTCTCAAGACATGGCCCCTGCCTCCCCGGGTACGCCCCCTCGCTCTCAGGACACGTCCCCTCCCTCCCCTGGAGGAGGGGACGGCAGCCGCCGAGGGGGCTTCCCGTCTCCGCCCGGCGAGGCTCCGCCGCCGAAGTTTTGCGAGGATCCCGCTTCGGCGTGGCCGTTACCGGAGCCGGGCTGCCCGATACTGGGCGTCTTTGACGCCGGTTTCGACGGCCTCGGGGCCCTGGACGGGCTTGTGGAAGGCTACCTGGACGTCGTGAAAGACGTCCCGGACATGCCCGGCGGCGGCCTCCACGGGATTTTGGTGTGCTCGGCCGCCCTGTTCGGCAGGTACCCGCCGACCGGGCCGCCCTCCAGGCCGTTTTTCAAAGTCCACGCGGCGCGCGTGATAGACGGCTCCACCATGGGGGACAACCCGACCACCTCGCCGCATGCCCGCATGAACGTCATCGACGCTTCGAAGAAGCTGAAGCTGGACGCGATGTGCCTCAGCAACGGCCCCGCCCAGTCGGCGCGGGACGGCTACGTGAGCCACTGGACGGCCACGCTGGACAGGCTGGCCTACGAGCTGAGGATCCCGATAATCGTGGCCGCCGGAAACAACGGCTCCGGCGGCCCGGACTCTCCCGACGCGCGGATCCAGGTGCCTTCGGACGGCTTCAACGTCATTTGCGTCGGCTGGCTCAGAAAGGACGAGTCAGGCGCCTGGCAGAGGGCGGCTGGCAGCCCCTTCGGCCCCGGGTTAAGCCCGGCCTTCGTGAAGCCCGACCTCGTGGCCGACGGCGGCTACGAGCTGGACCTCATGACCCTGTACATGCCGTACCCGGAACCCCGCACGGTGGACGCACAGGGAAGCAGCTTCGCGGGGCCCGGGGTCTCGATGCGCTTCTGCGCCCTGAAGGAGATGTCACGGGGACGCCTCAACGTCGACGCGCAAACGGCCCTCATGGTCCACTTCGCCGAACGGGGCGGCAGGGACAAGCGGGAGGTCGGCTGGGGCCTTGCCCCCTCCTTCCGCCCGGACGGGCCCCTCCCCGAGCCCAGCCCCCTCGTATTCCAGGACGCGGTGGACGGGGACCGATTCGCGAGGGCGCCCCTGGCGGAACTCGCAGCGGATCTGCCGCCCGACGCGAAGGTGAAGCTCAAGGCCACGCTCCGCTACCTGATCATGCCGGACCACTCCAGGCCCGACGAGCGCGGCATGAAGTCCCTCCTGCCGTTCCTCGTAAGGGACCCGGACGCGGCTCCGGGGCCGGACGGGCGCCCGGCCGAGATCCCCTTTTTCACGAAGTTCGACGACGGGGTGCATTGGCCCAACACTTACTCGGACGAGGGGGTGTTCGCCGCCGGCGAGCTCAAACGCGCCGCAATCGACGTCCGCCGGGGGGACCGGGGGATCGAGGGCGACCTTCTCGCGCCCGTCCGGTTCGCGCTGGCGGTTACCGCTGAGCGGCTTTAACTGGCGCGGCCGGGGCGCTTAATCTTGACGGGGGCGTTTAACCTTGGCTGGAAAGGGTTTCCGGGGGGTATCGACCGCCTCCGTTTATTGTGCCATACAGGCATTAATTCAGAAGCGCTTCAAAACGCTTCGAGCGCCGAACGGGGCCGCGCCCGCAACGGCCAGTGCATAAACGGGCCAGCGGCGGCTAAGGAGCGGCACGGGATGAAGGGTGCGCCTCCAGGCGCTGAGACGGCCCCCGAAGGCCTTCTGGACGCCGCCAGGGAGGGGTCGCTCCCGGAAGGATTTTCAGGCTGGGCCCTGACCGGGCCGAACGGGATCACGGTAGCCCACGTGGCGGCCGGGGCGGGGACCCTGCCGCCCGGCTTCTCGGACTGGACCGTCGCCTTGCCCGGCGGGTGGACGGCGGCCCACGAGGCGGCATTCTGCGGCAACCTCCCCGGGAGTTTCGCCCTCTGGGGCATCGCCACTCCCCGAGGCTATACGGTAGCGCACTCCGCCGCGGCGGGCGGGTTTCTCCCGGAAGGATTCTCGGACTGGAAGCTGGCGATGCCGGGCGGCTGGAGCGTAGCCCACGAGGCCGCGATGCGCAGTCGGCTCCCCGAGGGCTTCGGACTCTGGAGCATGGCAGCGGACGACGGGCTGACCGTCGCGCACGTCGCCGCGAGGTGCGGGCATCTGCCCGATGGTTTCACCAGCTGGGAAATATCCGTCAAACGGGGAGACCGCGCCGTGCTCGTCCCGGGCTGGAGCGTGGCCCACGAGGCGGCGGCGAGCAACCGGCTCCCCGAAGGCTTCAGGCTCTGGCGCTTGGCGTCGGACGACGGGCTGACCGTCGCGCACGTCGCCGCGAGCCGCGGGCATCTGCCCGAAGGCTTCAGCCGCTGGGAACTGTCAGTCAAGCCAAGCGACCGTCCCGCGCGCGTCCCGGGCTGGAGCGTCGCGCACGAGGCCGCGCTCCGCGGCTGCCTGCCCGCCGGGTTCACCCGCTGGTCGCTCGCTTGCGGGGACGGGGAAACGGTCGCGCACGTAGCAGTGCGGGGTGGCGGGTTGCCGCAGGGCTTCGCGCGCTGGAAGCTCAAGGACGGGTCCGGGCGCACCGTGGCCCACGCCGCCGCCGCGGCGGGGCGCCTGCCCGAACCTTTCTCCGCTTGGTCGCTCACGGACGCGGACGGCCTTACCGTCGCCCACGTCGCCGCCGAGAAGGGCCCCCTGCCCCAGGGTTTCCGCAACTGGAAGCTCGCGGACCGCAAGGGCCTCACGGTCGCCCATGTCGCCGCCGCCTTCGGTTTCCTGCCCCGCAGTTTCAGGAGGTGGGCGATAGCGGACCCCGAGGGGTTCACCGTGGCCCACGCGGCGGCGCGGCGCGGGCGGCTCCCCGCCGGCTTTTCGAAGTGGTCCCTGCCGGGTCCCATGGGGTGGACGGTGGCGCACGAGGCCGCGTCGCGGGGGAAGCTCCCGCCGGGGTTCTCCGGATGGGAGATCAATTACGACGGGGGCTTGACCGTGGCCCACGCCGCCGCGCACAGCGGGACGCTCCCGGAAGGCTTCGACGGCTGGGCGATTTCCGACAAGAAGGGCTGGAGCGTGGCCCACGAGGCGGCGAAGGCGGGGCGCCTCCCGCCCGGATTCGACGGCTGGGCGATTTCCGACGGGGAAGGCTGGAGCGCCGCGCACGAGGCGGCCAAGGCGGGGCGCCTCCCTGCGGGCTTCAGGATGTTGGACATGGCCGCGGCCGACGGGATTACCGTGGCCCACGTCGCGGCGCGGCGCGGCCGCCTCCCGCCCGGCTTCGACGGCTGGGCGATTTCCGACAAGAAAGGCTGGAGCGTGGCCCACGAGGCGGCGCGGCTGGGTCATCTCCCGCCAGGCTTCGACGGCTGGGCGATTTCTGACAAGAAGGGTTGGACCGTGGCCCACGAGGCGGCGCGGGTCGGGCCGCTCCCAAGACGGTTCCTCCGCTGGGAGATGGCCGCCGCGGGAGGGACCACGGTGGCCCACGTGGCGGCCAGGAGGCGCAGTTTCCCTCCCAGCTTCACCGGCTGGACCCTGTCCGACGACAGCGGCTGGAGCGTGGCCCACGAGGCCGCGAAGCACGGGACACTGCCCAAGAGCTTTGGTTTGTGGGACATCGAGGACGGGAATGGAGTGACGGTACGGAAAGTCGCGGAAAAACCGCTCCCAGGCGTTTAAGCGGCGTCCGGCGGGCCGGGTGCGCGGCCTTTCGGGGGGGGCAGGTGCCGGAGCTGGGACGGGGGCAGGCGCCGGAGCTGGGACGGGGGCAGGCGCCGGAGCTGGGACGGGGGCAGGCGCCGGAGCTGCGTCGCGCCCTGAAGCACGGGAAAAGCC
>JAIRZX010000721.1 GCA_031267005.1 Deltaproteobacteria bacterium | reverse complement strand
CGCGGCCCGCAACCGGCTTTACCGGGAATACATCAGGGGTAAAACGTGGATACCGGCAAACTCATCATGGCGAGGGCCCCCTACACCTTCATGGAGAAGCTCACCGGACTGCTCCTGGTGGCCCTCTTCCTGTTCGTCATGGGGGCGGCCGCCATAGTGGGCGCGGGGCGCGGCCTTTTCAGGGGATACACCCATTACTTCGCCGTCTTCAGCCAGGCCTACGGCATAGCGCCCGGGGTCGACGTGCGCTACTTCGGCATAGACATAGGAACCGTGACCGAGGTCGAGCTCATGGGGAACAACAAGATCCGCATGAGCCTGAGGATTGCCGACGACTTCGCGGACAGGGTCCTCGGCGACTGCCTGGCGGTAGTGAAAAGCCCCACCATAATCGGATCGGAGTTCATAGAAATCCAGCCCGGCACGGGGCACGCCAGGCCCATCCCGGAGGGCGGCCAGATCCCGGCCAAGGACACGGCCACCCTGGAGGACATGATGGCTGCCCTGGAGATCCCGAAAAAAATAGTCCAGATGAACAGGCTGCTTTCCGATTTCATCTCCATAGCCGACCGCCTCCAGGACAACGAGGGGCCGCTGTTCGCGACCCTGGAGAACTTCCGCACGGTCTCGAGCAGGGTGGCCGAGGGCGAGGGCTCGCTGGGCGCCCTCCTCTCCAGGCCGGACGCCCACGACGAGCTTTTCGCGGCCATCCAGGAGATCCGCAAGGCATCGGTGTCAGTGCGCGACGCCTCGGCCTCGATAAGGGACGCTTCGGCCTCAATTCGCGTGGCGGCCTCGGCCCTGGAGAAGGACGTGCCCGGCATCACCCGGCAGACGGACCGGATCCTGCGCGAGATCGAGCAGGGCACGCAATCCTTCCCGGAGGTGGCCCGCGGGGCCCGGGAGGGCTTGCGGGACGTGCATCAGGTGCTGGACTCGGCCAAGCGGAACTTCCTCATCCGGGGCAACCTTGCCGCCGACCCGCCGCCCCAGGGCCTGGACCGGCCCTTGAGGGGGCGGTAGCGTGGGCCGCGCGCGTGGCTTCCCGCGGCGGGCGCTAGCGGCGCGCCTGGCCGCGGCCGCCTTGGCTGCCCTCGCGGCGCTCTCCGCCTGCGGGGGCCCGCTCCCCCCCCAAGACCCCTTCTACCTGGGTTCCGCCAAGGACGCGCTATCCCGCGGGAACCACTGGTATTTGCGCGGCTGCGGCCGGGAGGCCGCGAGGTTCTACGGGGAGGCGTTAACCAGCGCACGGCTCTCCGACTCCGTCGCCCACATCGTGATGGCCTTGAACGCGCTGGGCGCCGCCCGCCTGGCCGAGGGGGATCTGGCCGCGGCGGCCGGGCTTCTGGACGAGGCCGCCGAACTCTCCCGCTCCGAGCCCGGAAACCCAGAGATAGCCCCTGTGCTGGGCAACCTCGGCACCCTGGCCTGGCGGGCGGGCCGCCGGGACGACGCGCTGGAGTTCTGGGAGGACGCGGCATCCCGCGCCTCCTCCGGAAACGAGAGCCCGGCGGTGTCTTTGGCCAGCGTCGCCCGCTCGAAGCTCGCGGACGGCCCCTCCCCGGGGCCGGGCTTCGCCGAATCGCTCGCGAGGGCCGCGGCCGCTGCCGGGCACCCCGGCACCCCGGACTCGGCCAAGGCGGACGTCCTGAACCTCCGGGCCAGGGACGCGCTCATGGGCGGCCGCCCTGACGAGGCCCGGGCCTTTCTCGCGGGGGCCCTGGAAATAGACCGCCGCCTGGAGAACCAGGGAGGGCTGGCCGAGGATCTGGAGATGGCGGCCGCGCTCGCCTCCGCCTCCGGCGACTGGGCCGGCGCGGCCTCCAGCCTGGAGCGGGCCTTCTACCTCCGCGCGGCCTTGCGCGACCGGGACGGCATGGGCAGGGTCATGGGCGCCTTGAGGACCTTGAACCGCGACCGGGGGCTCCCCAAGACCCTGGCCCCCATGGAGGCCGTGCAGCGCGACCCCTCGCTGTTCAACCCCATGGAGGAGCGTTGCCCTTAAGGGCGCCTGGCCGCCCGCGCGCGCCTTTCCCCCCGGCCTGGCCGCCCGGGCCGGCCTTTCCCCCCGGCCTGGCCGCCCGGGTCGGCCTTTCCCCCGGCCTGGCCGCCCGAGCCAGCCTTTCCCCCGGCCTGGCCGCCCCCCCTCCCGGAGCCTTTTCAGGCGCAAATCCCCTAACCGCAAGGCATACCCCATGAACGACAACAACGGCTCCCAGCCGGCTGGCCCCCCCCCGGCCCCGAAAAGCCAGGAGGGCCGCCAGCAGGCCCCGAAAAGCCAGGAGGCCGGCCCGCAGGTCCCGAAAGGCCAGGAGGCCCTCCGGGCCCCGGCGCCCCCGGCTCCCTCCGGAGGGCCGGACCCCGGCGGGGAGGCCGCCCGCATCGCCGCGGTGGCGCCCTTCAGGAGTCCCGAGGAAGAGTCCGGCGAACAAACCGCCTGGTCCCTGAAGGCCTGGCGGGCCGCGGCGCCCGTTTTGGAGAAGATCTTGGAACACCCCTTCATAAACGGGCTCCTGGACGGCACCCTCCCCCGCGAGCGCTTCCTCTTCTACATAGGCCAGGACGCGCTGTACCTCGCGGACTACGGCAGGCTCCTAGCGGCGGCATCCCTGAAGGCCGAAAACGACAAGGACGCGGCCTTCCTGTGCGAGTCGGCCTTGGCCGCCGTCCAGGTTGAAGGCGCCCTGCACGAGAGCTACCTCAAGGGAGAAAAGAGGGCCGCCACCCCCACCCCAGCGAACCTCCTTTACACCTCGTACCTCTACAGGCACCTGAGCCGTTCGCCTTTCAGCACCATCATGGCCTCGCTGCTCCCCTGCTTCTGGATCTACCAGTCCGTGGGCCGCCACATGCTCGCCTTGGCCGGAAACGCGTCGCACAACCCCTACCGGGACTGGATAAGCACCTACGGCGGGGAGGAATTCGGGAGGTCCGTGGAGAAAGCCGTCCGCATCTGCGACCGCCTTGCCGCCGGGGAGACCCCCAAGGGCCGCGAGGGCATGCTGGACGCCTTCATGACGGCCTCCAGGATGGAGTGGATGTTCTGGGACAGCGCCTGGAAGATGGAACCCTGGCCCGTTTAGCGGCCCTGGCCCGCCTGGCGGCCCTGGGCTTCCTCGGCCAGCGGCCGGCCTCGGACCGGGGGAGGCCCGCCCGGTCCGTCCCTGGCGGCTTTCGGGCTTCTGCCGCTGGCTCAAGGCCTGCGGTCCCCGCCCGGACCCCCGCCGATCGGCTCCTGCAAGGAGGCACCGTGACGGCCAATCCGACCGCCGCCCCCCGCTACCCGAAACCGGGCAGCCTTTCGCGCCTTCACCGCTGCCGCTTCCGTGCGGCCGCCCTCGCTGCGGCCTCCCTGGCCGCGCTCGCCTGGCAGGGGACGGCCCCCGCCTCCGATTCGGCGGGAGGGCCCGGCTGCCGGGCCGACACGCGGGAGGGGGGGGCGCCCAGGGTGCTCCTTGTCCTCTCGAAGGACCACAAGCTCTTCGGGCAGGCTTACAGCGAACTGGCAGACATGGACGGGGACGGCAGGGTGGATACCGGCTTCAACCCCTCAGTCGAATACTTCGGGTACTTCGACGGCCGGAGCTGCTACGCGTACTCGGGCGCCCCCGGAAGAAACCCAAGCCCGGGCGCGCGTTTCGTCCGGAACGGGCCGGCCGGGGACGACGATTCCCAGGAGGGGCTCGACGCCGCGCGCCCCCGCGCGGTCCGGGACGCGGGCTTGAAGGCCGCCAGGGCCGAGCACTACGCCACCGGGGAGACTTTAGGCGTATGCAACGCGCCGCACCGGGGCGAAGGCGGGCTGTACAGCGGCAACTGGCTGAACTACGTGACCGCCACCCGCATGGACGTCATAAGGAAGATACTCTACGGCGGCTACCGCCTGACGGACTCCGGCGGCCGGGAGGGCGGCGGAGGGGGGCTCACGGTGCTCCAGAGCTCCATGGTGCCGCGCGACGCCCACACGTGGGGGACCGACGTGGTCTCGGACGACCGCTGGGCCTCGGAGACGGCCTTCACTAATTACTACGACGTTTCTAAGTACACGCCCTTCCCGAAGCCGCAGCCCGGCAAGGCGCACTTCTTCGCGCGCACCAGCGGCGACGCGGGCGGCGCCCCCTTCCCGATAGTCGAGTTCATCCTCGACGCGGACAAGGGCGTCTTCAAACCGAACGTCAACCCGAGCGGAGCGGGGGGCCGCCACTACGACTGGGTGCTCGACAACGCGCCCAACCCGTCCTCCGCGAATTTGAGAAACCCCGGGTCGATCATCAGGTCTTTCACGGCGCAGGCGGAGAGCTGCGTCAAGGGCAACCACGCCGAAAGCGAGGGATGCCGGGAATACCCCAACGGCAACCTCAAGCCGACGGGGCTCCTGCAGCGAAACGGGGAAGGCGGCGGCATGCTCTTCGGGCTTATGACCGGCTCGTACGGCTACGCGAGCGGGCCGGGGGCGGAGCGGGCGGACGGCGAGAACTCCCGCCTCAAGGGCGGAGTCGTGAGAAACCACATAGGGGACATCTCGGGGGCCGTGGACCCCGAGACCGGCGCGCTCTTGGCGGGCGGGCTTATCCGAAACATCGACTCCCTCGCGATAGCCGGAAACCCGGGCCCAGGCTCGACCGCCTACTATTCGGCAATGAGCTGGGGCAACCCAGTAGGCGAGATGCTCTACGAGGCCGTCCGCTTCCTCGCCCGCCACGCCGTGGACGGGGGCGCCGGCGGGGCTTCCGGGCCCACGCCCGCCTTCGTGCCCCGAACGGAGAGCCTCTACAACCCGGCGAACCAGGCGCCCTACCTGAAGGACTGGAGCCGCCTCCCCCCCATTCCCGGGGCCGGGGGCGGCAAGCCCGTCATTCTCCTCATAGCCGAGGCCGACAGCGACTTCGACGGGGACACTGCCGTAAACGTCCCCGGCGGGATAGACCGCCCGCTCCTGGCTGGCCTCCCGGGGGAACTCGCCGGGGAGCTACCGAGCCCCTTCGACATGGACGCTTACCTGGACAGGATCACGGCGGCGGAAGGGCTCGCCACCTCGCGGAGCGGGAAACTCTACTTCTACGCCGACGGCCCGCACTCCGACTGCTCGCCCAAGGAACTCGCGTCGCTCGCGCAGGTAAAGGGGCTGTGCCCGAGCCTCCCCTCCTACGAAGGCACCTACAGCTCCGCAGCGGTGGCATACTACGCCCACACCCATGACTTCGGGGCCCCGGCCCCTGAAGCCCCGCCCGGAAACGGCGGGACCGGCGGGCCCGGCGGTACTGGATGGACGGAAGGGGCAGGCAAGCCTGGCCGTTCGGCAGGGACAGTCGGGCCGGAGGGCCAGGCAGGGACAGTCGGGCCGGAAGGACAGGCAGGGACACTCGGGCCGGAGGGGAAAGGCGGAGCGGGCGGACAAGCGGTGGACGTATACGCCGTCGCCATGAGCGGGGCATTCCCGCCGCTGGAGTTCCCCGTGCATGCGGAGGACGGTAGCGTCGCGAAAAAAATTTCGATCATCCCGGGCGCCATGAGTTCCAGGGACTCCGCCACCACCCGCGACCGCATCCTGGGCCTCCTTAACTACTTCATACTGGACTGGCAGGCCGACTCTCGGGGAACGCCTTACCACGTAAAGGTCAGGGTAAACTTCGAGGACGCGGCCCAAAGCCACGACAGGGACTACGGGGCCTCGGACTGGGACTCGGATCTGCTGATTGAATACACGGTAGACCTCGTGACCGGTTCCGAACTCCCCTACGGCGGCGCGGCCTCCTTCCCGCCCCCCGGCCGCTCCAAGTTCTCCGGGGCGCTCAAGGCGGGCGGCGGTACATACTCAGGGTTCAAGGCGCCCTACGACGGGAGTTTCGCAATAGAGCCAGAGGACGCGGACGGTCTCGTCGTGGGGTCGTGGAAATACATGTCGAGCGCCATGCTGGACATGATGGGCGGCTACACGGTAAGCGGATCCACCCGGGACGGCACTTACATGGACATAGGCCACGTGGGGGGAATCGCGAAGTACGCTACCCCGCCCACCTGCGACTGGCCCTCGGGCTACGGCGGGGCGGAAACGGACCGGGGGAGCGGCTGCAAAAGGCGTTTCGGGACCGATCCGGGGCTGTCGCACGGAGATCCGGCGTCGATGAAAGTCTGGAGGAGCTTCGAGTTCGACCCGGATCCGGCCTCAGCGGGAAGCCAGCTGCCGGGCCCCCTTTGGCTCGCCGCAAAATACGGCGGCTTCGACGACCGCAACAGGAACGGCGTCCCCGACCCCGGCGAGTTCGAGGGCAGCGACGGGTCAACCCCGCGCAACCTCTTCCGGACGGAAAACATTTCCGAGCTTCCCGGCCAGCTCGAGGCGGCGTTCCGCGACATCGCTGGCTCGGAGTGCGATCTGAATTCCTTTTTCCGGACAGACGAACCTATGTCTTCTGGCTACGTTCCTTAAACGGCCTTCGGGCTGTGCTCTATAATGGACTTCTGGCAAAGCGCCGGAAACTGCCTTCTGGATATTCTCTGTAACGCCTTCGGGCTAGCTCATCGAACGGCCTACGGGCTGTGCGCCATGAACGCTGACGCTGACTCCGGCGCTCGCATAACTCCAATAATTTGTCAAAATTTAAAACAATGTAATTTCCTGTCATCTGTAATATTTAAAATCAATTTTCTGGATATCATGAAAATATAAATGGATAATTGGAAAATTACAGTTACATTTAAAAGGTGGCCTGCGATGTTTGATATCCAACGCCAGAAAGTCAACCGTATTATTT
>JAIRZX010000716.1 GCA_031267005.1 Deltaproteobacteria bacterium | reverse complement strand
CCGGGGAAGGCCCCGTTCCGTCGCGTTGGCCGGAGGGCCGGGGCGGGGATTCGGGGCGGCTTAGGTTCTGTACCCCGGAGGGCCGGGGCCGCGCGGCGGGTCGGCGGGGGGCGTGCGGGCCGCCCCGGGCGCATGCGCCGCGGGGGGCTGGTGACCCGGAAGGACGCGCGGCCGGGTCGGACCGCTTTAAGACGGGCTATCCTAACACAGTTGTTAAGCGCAGGCAATGTTTTCCGAACCGGCGAACCGGCGCCGCACGGGCCCCGGCCGGCCGGGGGCCGGGTTAAGGCCCGGTTTAGGGCCCGGCCCGAGGCAGGGTTAAGGGCCGGTTAGGGCCCGGCCCGAGGCAGGGTTAAGGCCCGGTTAGGGCCCGGCCCGAGCCCTCCCCGGCGTTTGCGGCCCCGGCCGTCCGACTGGCCCGGCGAGGCGGTTATCCGGAGGCCGGCCGGGCCGCGCGGCCGGCGGCGGGAGCTTCCCTGGCGGCCCGGCCTCCCCCCCCCGCAAGCGGCAGCGCCTTCAAACAGGTTTCGCCGGCCCCGGGCCTTTTTCCCGCAAGCGGCCGGGCCCGCGCGGGCTTTCCGGGCGGCGCCCTCCGGGGAGGGAGATCTTCTAAAGGGCGGGGATTTCGGATAGACTGGGAGCCCCCCGCGGCCCCGCCGCGCCGGGGGATCACCGCTATTGCCCTAAAGAGGCCCCGCAACATGGAACCTTTCAGCACTTTCACGTCCGTAGCCGCGTGCCTCGAGCGCTCCAACGTGGACACGGACATGATCATACCCAAACAGTTCTTGAAGCGCATCGACCGCCACGGCTACGGGGACCACCTGTTTTACGACCTGAGGTACACCGAAGACGGCGTCGCGGACCCCTCTTTCGAGCTGAACGCCCCCAGGTACAATGGCGCGGGGGTGCTGGTGTCGCTGGACAACTTCGGCTGCGGCTCGAGCAGGGAGGCCGCCGCCTGGGCCATCCAAGACTACGGCATCAAGGCCGTGGTGGCGGCCGGCTTCGCGGACATCTTCAGCGGCAACAGCCTGAAGGTGGGCCTTCTCCTGGTCGAGCTCCCCCTGCCCGAGACGCTGGAGCTCATGCGCCGCATCCGCGGGCAGGACGGCTACAGCATCACGGTGGATCTGGAGCGGAAGCTCCTGACTGGCTCGGACGGCTGGCGCCGCGAGTTCGATATAGACCCCTTCAAGCGGGAAAAGCTCCTGAAGGGGCAGGACGACATAGACGCCACGCTGGCCTTGGAGGACAAGATAGCCAGCTACGAGCTGGCCCACTCCAACCCTTGGCAGGCGGTGCTCCCCGAGCGGGACCCGGAGGGAAAGGACTTCTGAGGGGGCGGTTCCCGCCCGGCTCGCGGCCTCGGGCCTTCGGCCGCGGCGCGGTCCGGCTTTCAAGGGCCCCTGTCGGCGGCCCGCCCGCCCGTCCGTCCGGGGCCATGGCCCGGGGGCGGCCGGCTCAGACGCAGCCGCTCAGGATTTTCCGCGCGGCCTCGGCCGGGTCCGGGGCGCCGCACAAGGCCGAGATCAGCGCCAGGCCGTTGAAGCCGTGCGACCAGGCCAGGTTGGAGTTCTGGACGGTAATCCCGCCTATGCCCACCGTGGGCTGGCGCAGGCCCACGATGGAGGCTACGGTCTCGGCGGGCATGACCGGGCACTCCGGCTTGGACGGGGAGGGGAAGACGGCCCCGACGCCCAGGTAGTCCGCCCCCGCCAACACCGCCTTCTTCGCCGCCTCCTGGTCCGGGGCGCTGTAGCCCAGGATCATCTTCTTGGGCGCCAAGGCAGCGGCCGCCTCCACCGGAAGGTCGCCGTCCCCGAGATGCACCCCGTCGGCCCGGACGGCCAGGGCGATGTCCAGGCGGTTGTTGACTATGAAGAGCTTGGAGCGCTCGCGGCACAGCGCCGCGAGTTCCAGAGCCTCCTCGTAGAACTCCCGGTCTGGGAGGGTCTTTTCCCGGAGCTGGAGCGCCGTTGCCCCGCCGCTGAAGGCGGCCTCCGCCGTCTCGCGGACGCTCCGTCCGGAAACGTCCGATTTCCCTATCACGAGGGTAAGCCTCAGCCTGGCGTTGAGCGCCTTCTTCTTGAACATGGTCCACCTCGACGGCGGCGCTGCGCCGCTTGAAATAGGCGCCCGCGCGGCGCCCGCCGGTTTCCCCCCGCCAGGCGGGGGGCCGGGCGCGGGTCGCAAATGCCGCCTTCCGGAGCAGGGGACGGCGCGCGGCGGCCCTTCCGGCGGGGCGTCCTGTAGGGTACCCGTTCACGGGAAGAACTGGCAACCAGCCGGCGCGAAAGCGAGTCTGCCGCCGCCGGGGTGGGCTGGAGGGCGCCGCCAGCCGCCTAACGGAGAAAGCCGGGCGGCGGGCGGCTCGAGAAAGGCGCGGACGGGCGGCCGGGGAGGCTAGCCGGCCGTCCTCGCGAACGGATACCGGCCAGGCATCGGCCAGCGGCGCGGGATTCAGGACACCGCGAGCTCGGCCAGCGGGCCGGGATTCAGGACACCGCGAGCTCGGCCAGCTCGTCGCAGAGCCTCGAGCGGAATTCTCCCAAGTTCCCGGGGGCGCTGAGCTTCCGCTCTGCGCTGGCCCCGGCCTCCTTCATGGCGTTCATGGCGGCCATGCTCGCCCCGAAGGGCTTGGCCGGGACCGCCCCGGCGCAGCAGCCCACGAGCGCGGAGAGCATGCAGCCGGTGCCGGTGATCCTGGTGAGGAGCTCGCTCCCCCCTGTGACGGAGGAGAGCACCTTGCCCATGGCCAGGACGTCCGTCTTCCCGGATACCGCCACCACGCAGGAGTGGCGTTCGGAAACGTTCTGCGCGGCCTCCTCCACCCTGGCCAACGCCTCGGAACCCGCGGAGTCCACGCCCTTCTGGCGGGGGCCCCCCCCGGCGCCCTCGACGGCCAGGATTTCGGAGGCGTTAGCCCGGATAATGGTGGGTCCCACCTCGTCGAGGATCCTAACCACGGCTTCCAGGCGCGCCTTAGTGGCCCCGGCCCCCACGGGATCCAGGACGACGGGGAGGTTCCTCTTCCTGGCGGCGCGTCCCGCGCCCAGCATGGCTGAGAGCTGGGGCGCGTCGACGGTCCCGATGTTCAAGACCACCGAGGCGGCGTGCGCGGCGAGTTCCCTGGCGTCGTTCTCGTCCAGGCTCATGACCGGGGCGCCTCCCACGGCCAGCACGGCGTTCGCGCAGTCGGTCACTGTGACGAAGTTGGTCAGGCACAGGGTGAGGGGACGGTTCTTGCGGACGGCTTCCCAGACCATCTTGTCTATCTTGCCGTTTACGGTCTTGGGCATGTGGGGGGGCTCCTTCATGCGGCATGGGGCCTTCGGGACAGGGCGCGGGGGAAGGCGGCCGGGGGGGGCGGGCCCGAGCGGGCGCGGGGCCGGGACGCCGGAAGGTTTCGGACCGGCCGGGAAGCCCCGGAGGGTACCGCCGGACGGGACGGGACG
Organism: Deltaproteobacteria bacterium; assembly: GCA_031267005.1. Taxonomy (GTDB): domain Bacteria; phylum Desulfobacterota; class Desulfarculia; order Adiutricales; family Adiutricaceae; genus JAIRZX01. The sequence goes on along the minus strand of JAIRZX010000716.1, from coordinate 1,491 downwards.
GGGGTCAGGATGCCTGGGGGACGCGCCTGAACGGGGGCGGAACAGCGGAGGCTCGGTCTGGTTTATGGCGAAACAGACAGTTCGGAGTGTGCGGGCCGGCCGGGAGCGCGGTTAGGGATTGCCCGGGTGCCGGACGGCTCGCGGGGGGGAAGGGGCCGGACGCCAGGGCGGGGAGGCGGCGCGCAGGCGCGCAAGGCGCTCGCGGCAGAGGGGTTTTGGCGCAGGGACTTGCGCCGTGCGGCGTCCCGTGAACCCGGTTCCCTTGAGGGCGTTTAGGTTAGGCTTTCCGGTTAAGGATATCCGGTTGAGGATATACGGTTAAAATTTTTTGGTTGGCGCCTTCAGGCAAATTACTTCAGGTTGATGATTTCAGGTTAAAATTGTCCGGTTAACGTCTTAAGGTTTAGGCCTTCATGTTAAAATTATCAGGTTAAGGCTTTCAGGTTTAGGCTTTTAGGATAAAATTGTCCGGTTAACGTTTTCAGATCAAAGTTTTCTGATTGACGCTTTCAGGCTAATGATTTCGTTAAAGCTTTCTGCTATGGCTTCCTGTCGAAGCCGTAGTAGCGGTAGAGGTGGTGCACCGGGCCCGGGCCCTTGCCGCCCAGATCCGGCGCGCGGTCCCGGTCCATTGCCTCCCAGACGTAGGTTTTTGCCTTGCCCACGGCGTCCGCGAGCGGGAGCCCCCGGGCCAGGTACGCCGCGATGGCCGAGGAGAGGGTGCAGCCGGTGCCGTGGGTGTTGTCGGTGATCTTGCGGGGGAGCCCGAAACGGAGGGTCCCCGCGTCCCGGCCGACCAGGACGTCCTCGGAGAGCTCGCCCGCGGAATGGCCGCCCTTGACGAGGACGTTGCGGGGGCCGAGCTCCAGAATCCTTTCAGCGGCCTTCACGGCGTCTCCGGGGCCGCGGATCTCAGTCCCGGAGAGCCGTTCGGCCTCGGGTACGTTGGGCGTGGCGAGAAAGGCGCGGGCGAGCAGGCCGTTTAGGGCCGCAAGCGTCCCGTCGTCCAGAAAGACGTGCCCTGCCGCGCTCACCATGACCGGGTCCACCACGGCGGGCGCGCCGGGCAGGGACTTTTCCAGGAAGTCGCAGAGCTCCGAGGTGTTGGCCGGGCTCCCCAAAAGCCCCACCTTCACGGCGTCCACCTTAAAGTCCGAGCGCACCGCTTCCAGTTGCGCCCGGAAGCACTTCGGGGAGAGGCACTCGACGGCGGTGACCTCGTGCGAGTTCTGGGCGGTCACGGCCGAGACGGCGCAGAAGCCGTATACCCCCAGCGCGGCGAAGGTCTTCAAGTCCGCCTGGATGCCCGCCCCGCCCCCGGAGTCGGAGGTTGCGCAGGTCATGGCCGTTTTAAGGGGATAGTTCCGACGGGGGCTGGGGCCAGCGCAGCCGGTCCCGTCACGGGAACCTTCGGGGGGGCGGGTTTCGGGGGTTCGGGGGACGCTCACGGGAGGGCTCCTCGGAGCCGCCGCGGGCGCCGCCCGGGCCGCC
>JAIRZX010000556.1 GCA_031267005.1 Deltaproteobacteria bacterium | reverse complement strand
CGGTCCATGTACAAGTCCGGCAAGAGCCCGGAGGAAATAAGCGCGGAGCTGAAGTTCGATTTGTACGAGGTCTTCAGGATTCTGGGCAACGGCGGCGGCTGACGCCCCGGCCCGCCCGGCTTCCCGCCTCCCCTCTCGCCAGCGCGGGCGCCGGGACGCGCCCTCCGGATCCGGAGGGGGGGCGGGAGCCTTTCCCTCCCCTCGGCACGGCATGTGCCGGCTCGCTTCGGCGCGATCGCGCGGCCGGCGGCCTTTGGGAAAGCCCGGGACGGGAGGCGCCTAACCGGTCCCCGGCGGACGCCGCCGCCCGGCCCGTGCCTTTAAACCGTTGCAGCGCCCTCCCGTCCGCGTCCCCCCGCACCGGCCCGGCCGCTCGCCAGCCGCCTGGGAGGGGCGGCCTCGCGCCTTCGGCTACCCCCCGGAACTCCCTTTAACTCGTGAAGGGTCCCGAGCCCTTGACGCCCCACCCTTAGAGGCACCCTCGCCAAAAACGCGGCCCGTTGCGGCGTTGCAGCCGTCCCCCGTCCCCCCCCCGTCCGTTACGCCCCGAATCCCTAACGCCCCGCTGTGCCCCGCCCATCCAAGCGGCAAGGCATAAGGGTCGGCGCCCCAATGATTTCATGCCGGTCCAAGCCGGTTTTCCGGCGCCCCGGACCTTTAAACGGTGGCGTTTCGGAGCGCGCCCCGCCCGGCCCGGTCGCGCAGGAAGCCGTTTCGCGGCAACTCTTCTTCCGCTGTCCCCCGATGCCGGGCAGGCCTCCCTCCCCTCCGCCGCCGCCGGGCTCGCGTCCCCGCAGGGGGCCGGCCTGTTCTTCCCGTGAACGGAGACGATACACGTGAACGTGGACAATACAATAGATGCTAAAATGAAATAATTGCATCGAAAAGGTAAACAAAATTATCGTTTGGGAAATACTGCGTTAATAATTCAGTATTCCAGGCCGTTCAGGCGTATCAGTTCGCGGGCAACTGCGTTTCGGCCTCCGGCTTTGCTTCCGCAACCCGGCCGCTGTTTATGGGGGGAACCCTCTTATGCTGACATAGGCTGAAGCGAAAGCAACAGCGCGGCGGGCGTCTTCCGGCCGGATCGCTTCCCCGCGCACGGGCGGGGATGGCGGTCCTTAATCCCCGGCTGAGCATTTCGGCGGTTCCCGGAGGCCGTATCCGGCACGAGCACGGCTCCCCCACCCCCGGCACGGGCCGGAGCCTCCCGGAGGCGGCCTCGCGCGGCGGGGCGCGGGGGGCTTCGCGGCGCCCTGCCCCGCCCCGGACGCTCCACGACGCTTCTCTCCCGCCCCAGGCTTTCCTGCTCGCGGCAGGCGCCCGCAGTCCCGGACTTCATGCCCCGTCCGCCGCGCCTGGCCAACCGCCCGCGCCGGTCGTCCGGGGCCCGGAAGGGCCCCGTGGCGGGCGCAAGCCAAGAACCGGGCTTCGGTAGCCACGGCTTCGGGGAGCCCGGCTTCGGGAGTCACGGCTTCGGGAGCCACGGCTTCGGGGAGCCCGGCGCCTGGGGTTTCTACTCCGGGGATTCCGGCTTCCGGAAAACCGGCTTCCGGGATCCCGTCCGTCGCGGGGGAGGATTCCGCTAGCACGGCTTGAACCCCGTGGGGTATGGGCCCCTTATGAGCATCTCGGGGGAGTTCCCCACGCGCACGTGCCACCAGGGGTCTTCGAAGTACTCCTCGGCGGAGCCGCCGCGGTGGACGAGGACCATCCCGATCTTGCCGTCCGGGCCGGTGGAGAACTCCGTCCCTTCCTCCGGCAGGCCCACGCCCCTTCCCCAGAGCGCGGCGTCGGCCAGTGGCCTTTCCCTGTACTCGAAGGAAAGGACGCCGTCGTAGGGCTCGCAGGGGTGCACGGTGTACTCCTCGAAGCCACCGCCGGTCATCTCCGAGTCCTTCGGGTCCAGGATCCAGGTCATCACCATGTGCGCCGACAAGAGCTCGACGTCGAATGCGACCTTGCCGGAGCGGAGGGCACCGAGCGAGGCCGAGACCTCCACCGGGCCTTCAGGGACGAGCGACGCCAAGCCGGCCGCGACCCTCCCGTCCCCGTCCGTCGCCAGGGGCCCGGACTCTCCCCCAGGCCAGTCCAGCTCGCCGGGATCGAAGTCGAAGCCCACCGGGGTCCCCTCCGGGAGCTCCCTGCCGTTGAGCTTTACGGTAAACTCCGTGAGCCTGGGTTCGAAGAGCTCCAGGGCGTCCCTGGAAGCCTCGAGCGAGAGCGTTCCGCCGATTTCGACCGAGAACACCGCGGCGGGGGACTCGATCCCGCCCAGCGCCGCTTTGACCCCGACCGGGCCGGAGGCGGCCAGCGCCTCCAGATCCGCCGTTACCGTCCCGCCGGGCCCGGTAACCGCCGAGCTCGCGAGGCCCCCGATTTCCCGGGGATCGAAAACGAAGCCTACCGGGACGCCTTCCGCGAGCTCCTTCCCCCGGTAACTGACCGTAAGGCCGGTTTCGCGGGGCTCGTAGAGACCCAGCGCGCCGCGGGAGGCATGGAGCGCCAGGCCGCCCCCGAGCAGGACACCGAAACCCAGGGGCGGGGACTCGTTTCCGAGGGCCGCGGCCTTGACCCCGAGCGGCCCCTCCGGCCAGGCCGCTTCCAGGGCTGGCACGGCTATCCTGCCGGCGGAATCCGTCACGGACGATTCGGGGAGGCCCAGGAGCTTCGAGGGGTCGAGCGCCGTAAGCGCCACTTCCGACCCTCCGGGGAGCGGGACCCCGTCGTAGAGCACGGTGAATTCCGTCTCTGACGGCTCCAGGTACTCCAGGGCGCCCCTGTCGGCTTCCAGGGAGAGCGTTCCCGGGGCGCTCACCCCGAAAGACGCCCTGTTCGACTCCAGCTGGCCCAAAACGGCGTTCACGTAGAGCGGCCCGTTGCCCTTGGAGGCCGCGAGGAGGACCGGGAAGACGC
>JAIRZX010000710.1 GCA_031267005.1 Deltaproteobacteria bacterium | reverse complement strand
CCCCCCCCCCGCGCGTTCGGGCTCTAGGGCCGCGCCGGGGGGGGGGAGGGCGCCAGACGGCCGTGGGGGGGGTACCTTCCCCACGAGGGGGCCGGGGGCGGGACGGGGCGCCGTCTTGCCGGAGGCTCTCGTAACCGTGAAGCGGTCTTGGAGGGAAGCCTTTTAATAACGAAGCCGGGAGAGGAGGGGACGGCCTCGCCGCGGGCGAAGCCGCCGTTTCGGATTTACGGCTTCGCCGCGGAAAAAATCCTCATGCGGCCGGCCAGATCCGTTACGGGGGGACGGGGAACGAGGCCCAGGGATTTCGCTAAGGTGTCCAGCGCTGGGAACTGGCCGGGCTGGCACTCGACGATGAGCGCCCCTCCGGGCTTCAGGCGCCCGGCGGCCTGGGGGAAGAGCCTCCGGTAAAGATCCAGCCCGTCCGGGCCGCCGTCCAGCGCTCCGAAGGGTTCGAAGTCCCGGACGTCGGGGGGAAGCGAGGGGATTGCGGCCGAGTGCACGTAGGGGAGATTGGCGCAGACGAGATCGAAGCTCTGGGCGGTTAGCGGCGCCTCCATGAGATTCCCTTCGGAGAGGCTTACGCGCTCAAGGCCCAGGGCGTCGAGGTTCCGGCGGGCAACCTCGAGCGCCTTGGCCGAAATGTCCGTGGCTTCGGCCGAGGCTTCCGGAAGGTTCGCGGCCAGGGCAGCGGCTACGGCGCCGCAGCCCGTGCCGACGTCCACGAAAGAAAGCGCTGGGGGATCGGGATGCTTCCCCGCGAGCGAGAGGGCCTCGTCCACCAGGAGTTCGGTCTCTGGGCGGGGGATCAAGGTGTCGCGGGTCACCTGGAAATTGAGGGAGAAGAACTCCTTGGCGCCGAGTATGTAGGCCACGGGTTCGAGGCGGCTCCTCCGGCGCACCAGCTCCCTGTAAAGGTCTAGCTCGCCGGTCGAAAGCTCGCGCTCGAAGCTTACGTACAGCTTGACCCGGGGGAGGGAGAGCACGCGGCCCAACAGGAGCTCCGCGTCAAGCCGGGGGGAGGACGCGCCCTTCTTGGCCAGGTAATCCGCGGTCGTGGACAGTATGCCCCCCACCGTCCAGCGGGGGGGCGCCCCCCCGTCCGGGCCGGAGCCGGAGTGCTGGGCCATCAGACGGACTTCGCGAGCAGCTGGGCCTGGAAGTAGCTCCCCAGCTGGGATATAAGCTCGTCCAGATCGCCTTCCAGGACGGCCGGGAGCTTATAGAGGGTGAGGTTGATGCGGTGGTCCGTCACCCGCCCCTGGGGGTAGTTGTAGGTGCGGATGCGCTCGGAGCGGTCGCCTGATCCGACCATCCCGCGGCGCTCCTCCGAGATCTTCTTCTGCTGCTCGGAGGACTTCATGTCCAAAAGCCTTGTCCTGAGCACCATCAGGGCCTTCTGCTTGTTCTTCAGCTGGGACTTCTCGTCCTGGCAGATTACGACGAGGCCCGAGGGGATGTGCGTCACCCGCACGGCGGAGTCGGTGGTGTTGACGCTCTGCCCGCCCGGTCCGGAGGAGCGGAACACGTCCACCTTAACGTCCTCGGGGCGGATGTCCACCTCCACCTCCTCGGCCTCCGGAAAAACGGCTACCGTAACGGCGGAGGTGTGGATCCTGCCCTGGGTCTCGGTCGCGGGGACCCTCTGGACCCTGTGGACCCCCGACTCGTGCTTCAGCACCGAATAGACCCTGTCGCCCTCGATCATGAAGACGACCTCTTTGTAGGACCCGACCCCCTCCGCGGCGCTGGCGTAGATGAGATCGGACTTCCAGCGCCTGCGCTCGGAGAACCTTATGTACATCCTCAACAGGTCCCCCGCGAACAGCGCCGCCTCCTCGCCGCCGGTGCCGGCGCGGATCTCGACTACGGTGTTCTTGTCGTCGTTGGGGTCCTTCGGGAGCAGGAGCACCTTCAGCTCCTCCTCCTGCCTGAGCCGCGACTCCTGGAGGGACTCTATGTCGCTTAAGGCCATGGCCCGCATCTCGCCGGAGGGGTCGGCGAGAAGCTCCCTGGCGCCCTGCAGATCCGAGTCGGTCTTCACCAGCCCCTGCCAGCAATCGATAATCCGGCCCACCTCCTTGTGGCGGCGGACCTGGTTCGAGTATTCCCTGGTGTTCTTGGGTGCCTGGGGATCGGAGATGGAAGCCTCCAGGGCGGCGTGCTGCTCCTGGAGGACTTTGAATTGCTCAAGCTGGGAGGCGTCTTCGAACATGGTCACTACCGAAAGGTCGCGGGCCGGCCGTCCGGCCCCGGGCGTCGGGGAAGCGGGCGGGAGGGCGTTGAGGCAGGGGGCCGGGGCGGAAGGAAGGCGGGAGCGTTGCGGCGGAGCGGCCCGGGCCGGAAGGCTAACGGCTTGGGGCGTGGCCCGGGTCGGCATGGACGGCGGATGCCGTTGCCGCTGTTCGTCCTGCGGCTCCCCGGTGCGAGCAGAAAAAGGGCTGGAGGCGTGTGAGTCCGGGGAAAGGTCCTCGGCCTCAGGCGCCAGTCGGTCCGGGCAGGCCGTCTGGACGCCGTGGTGTCCGGGCAGGCCGTCAGGGCGCCGTGGTGTCCGGGCAGGCCTTTAGGACGCCGGGGTGTCCGGATTGGGTCTGCGGCTCCGGGCAGGAGCGTTTCCGGGCGGGGCCTCCGGGCAGGAAGCCCTGCCCTTCGCAGGGGAAAAAAAACCCAGGGAGGCCGGAGCCGCCCCGGAGTTTTTCGGGCTTGGCGCGGCGTTCAGGCCCCGTGCGCCAGGGCCTTGCCGTGCCTTATCCGTACCCGGGCCTGCTTCTTAAAGGGGCCTCTGAGGGCTTCTGCAGACTCTCGGAGGCTTCCGGGGGCTTCGGAAAGAAAGCCCCGGAGTAAGACGCCGCCAGGGCCGGTTCGAGGCCCCCGGACCGGGAGCTAGTGCTTCGCGGCCGGCGCCTCCTTCTTGGCCTTGCCCTTGGCGACGGGCTGGGGGGCCTTGGCGTACTTGCGCTGGAAGCGCTCGACGCGGCCGGCGGTGTCCACCAGCTTCTGCTTGCCTGTGAAGAAAGGGTGGCAGGCGGAGCAGATCTCGACCCTGATGGAGTCCAGGATGGAACCCGTCTTGAACTCGTTGCCGCAGGCGCAGGCGGCGGTGATTTCCTTGAACTTGGGGTGTATATCCTTTTTCATGTCTCTCTAACTCTACTCGCTTGGGAACGTGTGTGCCGGCCGCTTGCGGCCGGTGCCGGGGGCTATGGCCGCCGCCCGTAAGGCCCCGGCTGGCGGGGACTGGGCGGAGGCGCCCGGCGATAATACAATCGTGCATTATGGCACGTTGGCCGGTCAACGTCAATAATGCCTAAAAGGGCCCAAAGGGCCGGGGCGGCCCCGGCAGATCCCCCGGAAAGCCGTGCAAGATCCGCGCCGGGGCTAGGAAACGGCGAGCGATACAGTTGGCACGGCTATTTTTATCTCCCGGAACCGAGCGGCGGGATCTTCGGAAAGGGGCGCGGGAGGGCTCCGTACGGCCCGGAAAGTGATGCCTCCGCGCGGAAAGCGGCGCGGGGCGGAAGGGCCCGGCGAGGTCCCCTGTCTTAATGGCTCTTATGGCGGAACATTTTCCGGGGCAGGCCTGGGCGCGGGCATACACTATGCGGTGTGCGTGTTTTATCCGCAGGGCCCCCCCGACGCGCATATTCTGGTTTCCGGCGCCCCGTCCCAAGAAAGGGAGGTGGTATTCCAGGATAAAACCTGCTCGGGCGCGAGGGAAGGGGCAGAGGGCTCGGAGCTGGCTCTGGGAGGGCGCTGTTTGGGCAATCCGGGGGAAGGCGTCGGGAAGGGCGGCCGGTTACGGGAGAAGAGCGCAAGGACGCCGGTTGGGGGGCCTGGCCGGGTGGGAATGACCGAGGGGCCCTGTAAAGGAGAGACTAGGCGAGAGAGTCGCAAATCGGCGAGGACGCAAGGAAGGTGGAGATGCCGGGCGGCGAGGACGCAGGGAAGGTGGAGATGCCGGGCGGCGAGGACGCAGGGAAGGGGGAGATGCCGGGCGGCGAGGACGCAGGGAAGGGGGAGATGCCGGGCGGGGTAGTCAATGCAGAAAAGACGCGGGGCGGTAGCGAGGAAAGGGCAAAGGATGGTTATCAGGATGGCGGATTGGAATGTCCGGGCGGAAAGAGGCGCCGGCCATTCACGAACTCCCCGTTCGGGCCAGTTAAGCGTGCGGGAAAAAGCCCTCCCTCCGGGGCGCCGCCAGTTTGGTGGTTACGGTGGAGGTAGGGTTTAACTGCCGCGTGTCGTCTTTCTAGTGGAGCCTGGACATGAGCATACACTATGAGCCGTCCGCGTTTCATGGCCGGGTTGTCGAAAACCGACATGAACGTAGAGGGAGGGCGTCGGGACGCGCGGCGAGGAAGGGCCCGCTAGGCACCGAAATGCCTCGCGAGGCTTCGGAAGGCCTCTGGAGGGCCCGGGAAGGGCATCGGAAGGGCATCGGAAGGCTGCGGAAAGCAGGGCGAAGGACCGGATCGGATCAACCGACGGAAGGAAGCTCGGGGCCGAAGCGGGCAAGCGTCCTCGCCGCCACGTCGGTCTCCCAGAGCCCGGAGGTTTCCTTGGCGGAGAGCGCCAGGATGTTTTGGGCGTGTTCCAGGTTCCAGCGCATGCCGGAGTGGCGGAGCCTTGTCTCCAAAAACCCCCTCTGTCGGCGCTCGACCGGGCCAAGGGCGGACGAGAAGCCTTCCCGGTAGTAGCCGCCCTCGGGCCCGCCGCCGGTCCCCGGGCCTTTCAAGAGTTTCATGAGGCGGCGCCGTCCCCGGGGACGGGTGCCCGGGGCCAGCTTCCTCGCGGCGTCGAAGGCCTCGGTAGCCTTGCCCTCCACCGCCAGATCAATGATCTTCGAGGCGGCCTTTACGGCGCTGGCGCGGGTCATGTCGGGGGAGTTGGCAGCGAAGCGGAGGATTTCCTCCTCCAACATGCCTATGTCCAAGAGGATCTTAGCCCCCGGGAAGGCCGAGTCGCGGAGCCCCTTTACCCACTGGGAGCCGTCGGTCACTATCACCGCCCCCGGCGCTGAGGCTATCCCGCCGCGGATGGCCGCCGCGAAAACGAGTTCCTTGAAGGTATCCAGCGGGCCTATGAAAGGGACGTGCTCCCTTCTTGAAGAGGCGGGGCTCCCGGAGGAAGGCTCCGGCGTGAAGATGAGACCGAACCTTATCCCTCCGGGAGGCGGGCCCTCGCCGGGTTCGGCGCGGAGGGTTATCGCCGTCTCGCTCAAGGCGATGCACAGGACGTCTTTGCCGCATGAGAGAGTCGCCCGGGCGGGAGGTTTCCGGGAAGCGCCCTTGCCCTTCCCGGCCTGGGCCCCGTCCGCGGGGCTTGCGGCCGCAACCGCCCCGGTGGCCACGTCGCGATCTTTTGAGCGGGGAGGGGCGGGCTCCGCGGCGGAGGGCGCCCGCGTTTCAGGGGCTTTCCATTCCGGGGTCCCGGATTCGCTTTCGGCCGAGACGCCGGGGCCTCTCAAAAGATCGGGGATGGCGGGTGAAGGGTAGCGGTCGCCACTGGCAGTTACAGCGGTAACGGCAACCGGACATGCGGTTGCGTCAGGGGCGGTCGAGGCGGGGACGGAGTCGGCGGGAACGGCAGAAGGGGGGGCGGAGGCGTCGAAGGCGACGGCGGGGAGGGCCGAGGGAGGGACGGCTTTCTCAAGGGCGTCCGAGTCTACTGCGGCGTCGGCTGGGAGGGTGTCGGACGAGGCGGCCGAAACTGGGGCGGAGGCTGCTGGGGCGGCCGGAAG
>JAIRZX010000702.1 GCA_031267005.1 Deltaproteobacteria bacterium | reverse complement strand
CTTCCGGCGCCTGTCTCCCCGGATCGCGGGCCAGCCCCGAGCCTAGCCGAGCGGAAAGCGTGGCGGGCGGAGCGGCAAGCTCCAACCCTGCCGGCTTTAACACGAAATCGGCCGCCCCGCGTCCGGCCGTCATTTCCCGTCCTCCCGTCCGTCGCCGGACGCCGCTCCCCCCCGGCAAGCCCATTCCGGCCCGAGCCCGCCTGAAGGCTGCCTCGCCCTCTCCCCCGGTTCCGGCGAGCCACCCCCCCGAGACGCCGCCGCCCAAGTCACTGGGGCATACCGAAACCCGCGCCGCCCGGAGAAACGGGCTCCGGCGCGTTCCAGGCAGAAATGCCCGCCGTTCTCCCGATCGTCCCCTTACGGGGCCGTACGGACGCCGCGCGGCCTTAAAGGCGCAGGGCCCGCCGGGTGACGCCTGATAACCCGTCGGTGCCGGAGGCCCCTGCCGGACGGGGGCCTCCGCCAGGAAGCGCGCCAGCGTTGCGGCGGTCTCCGGGCCGGACTGTTGCGGCCTCCTTCGGGTCGCTTGCCGTTGCCGCGCGGGCATAAGAGCTCGCCTGGCCGAGAGGCCGCCGAACCCTTTCCTCGCCCGCCCAGCTCCCGCGAACCGAACGGGACGGCAACGCTCCTGAAACGCCGTCACTCCCCGGAAACCTTCCAACGGTACATCACGCGTGGAGACGGCACGGGAATGCCTCGGCCCTCCCCGGATGCGCTGGGCGCCGTTTTTGACCCCCGCAGGGGAAAGCGGAGATTATTTGGAAGGCTAAGCAGGTGAAATCATTGGATAAAATCCAATGGTTGTTAAATTTGATAACAGTGCGAAAAGAGCTGATAGAACTCCTCGGAAACATAACGCGTTTTATTTTTTGAAGGCATCCCTTGCCTCCGATTTTAGGCTTCAGCAAGACTCTTTTCTGTATTTTGGAGCTCAAGCCTCAATTTTTCCAGATTGGTTGTCCTGGCGAGACAAACACGATCTCGGAAGGACTTTTTTGCGCAGGCATCAAATTTGGGCCGGAGCCCCGCGAGGCGCACCGGGGTGGCTTCCGTTTTGGACCAGCGAAAGGGGCGGGGCGGGACGGATGGGACTGGACTGGAAGGGACGCGAGCTTGAAGGGGCTAAGCTGCGGAGGTCGGTCGCGCCCGTGCCGAGGGGATCCGGGCGGCGGCTTCCGGGAGCGGCCCCTTACGGGCCGTTCCGCGCCCGGGCCGGGTTCCGGGCGGAGGGCTCCGGCCTTGCAGGAGGCGCGGGTTTAAACTAAAATCCGTGGGCGGTCGCCATGCGGCCAGACAAGGAGTTTTATGCTTGACGGGAGGGACAGGCCCTTGAACGGGGGCGGAGGCGGGGAAACCGTGGCGGGGCCCGGGCTCACCTACCGGGACGCCGGGGTGGACATAGACGCGGGCGACGACGCGGTGAAGCTCATAAAGCCGCTGGCGGAGTCCACCTTCGGGCCCGGGGTCCTCGCGGGCATAGGCGGCTTCTCCGGGCTCTTCAGCCTGGGGACCTTGAATTTCAAGGATCCCGTGCTGGTCTCCTCCACCGACGGGGTGGGCACGAAGCTCAAGGTAGCCTTCATGGCGGACCGCCACGACACGGTGGGCATAGACCTCGTCGCCATGAGCGTGAACGACGTGCTGGTCCAGGGGGCCAGGCCCCTGTTCTTCCTGGACTACCTGGCAACATCCAAGATCGTCCCGGAGAGGGTTCGCGACGTGGTTTCCGGAGTGGCCGAAGGGTGCCGCAGGGCCGGCTGCGCGCTCCTGGGAGGCGAGACCGCCGAGATGCCGGGCTTCTACGCGGACGGGGAGTACGATCTGGCCGGCTTCGCGGTGGGGGCGGCGGAGAGGGGGGCCGTCGTGGACGGCTCCGGGACGCGGGAGGGCGACGTCGTCCTGGGCGCGGCAAGCTCCGGGCTCCACTCCAACGGCTACAGCCTCGCCCGCAGGATAGTCTTCGACAGGCTGGGGCTGGGCCCAGGCTCGCGGCTCCTGGGGGCCACCGTGGCCGACGCGCTCCTGGAGCCCACCCGCATCTACGTGAAGCCGGTCTTGGAGATATTGGAAAGCGTCGCCCCGGGCGAGGTGCGCGGCATGGTGCACGTTACCGGAGGCGGCTTTTTGGAGAACGTCCCCAGGGCCCTGCCGGCGCCTTTCGCGGCGCGGATAGACGCCTCCTCCTACGAGATCCCCGAGATCTTCGGGTTCCTCATGAAGGAGGGCGGCGTCCCCGCGAAGGAGATGTACAGGACCTTCAACATGGGCGTGGGCTTCATCATGATGCTGGCCCCCGGCGCCGAGGTGAAGGCGATCGAGGCGTTCGGCCGCTACGGCGTCGCGGCCTGGCCCATCGGGAGGGTCGAGGGACGCTCCTCGGGCGGGAGGGTAGTGGTCGAGGGGGCCGGCTTCTAGGGGGGCGGCTCCCGGGCGGGGCCTGGTTTCGGGCGGGGGCGGGCTCCCGGGCGCGGCCCTTACCCTGCGGACCGGGCTCCTCGCGGCGGTTCAAGCCCCGGCCTGGCGCTTACGGGTTTCCCCCCGCTCCTTTCCCAGCGGAACGCCCCGCAGTTTTTTTGCGTCCTGGTCCGCCGGAAAACCGGCATTCAAGGGCCGCGCGGGGCCCCCCGTCCTTGCCCGAGCGCCCGGGCGGCTTTTCGGACGCGGATTGCCGCCCGCTCCGGAAAGCCGAACCGCCCCAGAGAGGAAAAGAAATGAAAGTCGCCGTCCTGTGCTCCGGAAGGGGCTCCAACCTGTCGGCCCTGCTGGAGGCCAAGGCCCGCGGCGAACTCCCCTGCGCGGACTTCCGCGCCGTCTTAAGCGACCAGGAGGGCGCGGGGGCCCTCGACGCGGCCAGGGTGCGGGGGATCGACGCCCTGACGGTCAGGAGCTCTGACTTCAAGGGCGACCGCCCCGGCTTCGAGAAGAGGATCCTGGAGGCGCTCGCGCCTTACTCGATCGAGCTCGCCGTGCTGGCCGGCTTCCAGAGGGTCCTGGGCAGGGCCTTCCTGGACGCCTTCCCCGCCGGCGTCATGAACATCCATCCCGCTCTCCTGCCGAGCTTCCCCGGGCACATGGTCTGGTCGAAGGAGACCGACTACGGCGTGAAGCTCGCCGGGGCAACCGCCCATTTCGTGGACGAGGGCGTGGACTCGGGGCCAATAATCTGCCAGGGGGCAGTGCCGGTTTTGGAGACGGACGGGCCGGACGAGCTCTCGGCGAGGATCCTGAAGGTCGAGCACAGGATCTTCCCGGCGGCGGTGGGCTGGGTGACCTCCGGCAGGGTAAGCATGAAGGGCCGCACCTCGCTTTTGAAAGGCTTCGAGCCGAAGCCGGGCCAGGCGGAGGCCTTCCTCGCGTGGCCCGCCTTGGACGCCTGAGCGGGGCGCGGCGCCCGCGCCCGCCTTCAAGCGCCCGAGCGCGAAGCGCGACGGCTCGGCGAGCCCTGAAATCCAAAAATTTCCGAAATTTCTTAAACCCGATAACCCCCAGTAACCGCCTGAATCCCTGGGTTCCCCAAAATTCCGAAATTTCCGCCGCCTCTTTGGCGCCCGGAACCTGAACCCTCCGGAACCTTGAACGCGGGTCCCGGCCGCCGAGAAGCGTTCCGCTCCATCCCGCTCGATGCCGAGTCCGAGTCCGATTCCGAACCAGCTCCAGCTCCAGCTCCAGCTCCAGCTCCAGCTCCAGTCCCAGCCGCGAGCCAGCCCCAGTCCCAGTCCCAATCCCAATCCCCCCTCAGTCCGAGGAGCCGCCCAGCCGCCATGATCCGCCAAGCCGGGAAAAATCAGCTTCCGGGCCCCAAGCCCTTCGTCAAGTGGGCCGGGGGCAAGCGGCAGCTCCTCCCGATCATAGCCGACCGCCTTCCCGAAGGCTGGGAGGGCATGACCTATTACGAGCCTTTCCTCGGCGGGGGAGCGGTGCTTTTCGGGTTAAGGCCGGCAAAGGCCGTGGTGAGCGACTTGAACAGCGAGCTCATGGACGCCTACAGGACTCTCGAAAGCGGCGCGCCCGAGGTGATAAACGAGCTCGAGAAGCTTCAGGAGGACCTTTCTTCCGAGAGCTACTATAACGTGCGGGGCTGGGACCGCCGCTCCGACTTTAACGGGCGCTCCATGCACCAGCGGGCGGCGAGGCTCATCTACCTGAACCGCACCTGCTACAACGGCCTTTACCGCGTGAATTCCAAAGGGTACTTCAACGTGCCGATGGGCGACTACAGAAACCCGGCCGTGCTCGACGGTGAAGGGCTTCAGGCCGTCGGCCGCTACCTCAGGGAAAACGGCGTGCGCATGCTCTGCGGGGATTTCGAAGACGCAGTGAAGGACGCGGGCGAGGGGTGCTTCGCGTATTTCGACCCCCCCTACCACGCCCCCAACGCGAACTTCACCTCCTACCAGAGCGGCGGCTTCGGCGAGGACGATCAGAAGAGGCTCGCCGGGCTCTTCGAAGAGCTGTCGGAAAGGGGCGTAAACTGCCTCCTCAGCAACTCCGACACGCCCTTCGTCCGCAAGCTGTACGGCGGGAAGGGATATAAGATCGAGCGCGTGCTCGCCGTGCGCGCCATCAACAGCAGGGGGGACGGGCGGGGAAACGTATGCGAGGTGCTGGTCAGGAATTACGAATGCCGGACCGACCGCAAGGCCCGCGACCTCGCCCTCGCGCTTCGAGGCGGGGCCCGCGCCCTCGCGCCCCGAGGCGGGGCCAGCGCCCCGGCGGGCGGGTTTTCGGTCGACGACGCTTGGAAGATAATCTTGGAGGAGCGCGGCATCCCCGAGAAGACGCGCGGGGAAGGCGTGGCCTTCGTGGATTCGGAGGAATTCGGCCGCCTCCGCCCCGGCCGCCCCCGGGGCGAGCGGCTCATGGTGAGCTTCGGCACCACATGCGTTTTGCCGGAGCCGTTTAAGAATCTGCAGCTCTCTATCCTGCCGGTGGCCAGGGGCCGCTACGCCCTGGGCCGTTTCAAAAGCTATTTCGCAGTGCCGCCCGGGGAGGAGGCCCCCCGCCGGATCCGTCCCGGCACTGTAGCCTCCGGGCTCTCCCCTGAGGGCATAGACAGCGAACGCAAGGCGGTAAGCTTCGCCTTGGAAGCGGGCCTCCTGTCCGAGGTCTTCGGCGGGGAGGAGCCCGCCTTGAAGCTGAACGGGCGGATTCCAGCGGGGTCCTTCGAATTCAGGATAGGAATCGAGCCCGGAGGCGCCGGTAATGCCGGGGGAGGGAATGGAGCGGCCCCGGCCTGCCCGGAGCCCGCCCAGGTCAAGCTCACCGTGGCGCACGCCGATTTGGGGACGGGCGTCCTCTTCGAGACTGACGGCGCCCTGTACGTCCTGGAGGCCAGGAACGTCATGCAGGGTGAGCTTTTCGTAAGGCGGCTCTATTATCCCTGGCGGCACTTCGCCGAGAAATCCAAAAAGCCGGTCGTCCCCGTCTACATGGTTTTCTCCAACGACGTCTTCAGCTTCTACGTCTGCGGTTTCGGGGATCCCGGACGCTACGACTCCATCCGCGTCGAAAGGACGCGCTCCTTCAGCCTGGGCGCTGCATGCACCCTAGAGGAGCTGGACGCCGTTTCCCGCCGTGAGGATCGCGGGCCGCCTCCCGGAGCGCCCTTTCCCCAGGCGGATTCCTTCGGGAGGGTCGTGGATCTCCTGGGAGTCCTCCGGGCGGGGGAACTCGCCCCAGAGGAAGTGACCCGCCGCTACGGTTTCGTAAAAAGGCAGACCGACTACTACCTTAACGCCTGCGCCTGGCTGGGGCTGGCCGAAAAGTTAGGGGACGGGCACGGGAAACGCGACTGCTTCTGGCGGCTCACCGGCGCCGGCGCGGAGGCGATGTCCTTGGGCCCAGGGAAAAAGAGGCTGGCCCTGGCGTCTGCCGTCCTCGCCAGGCCGGTTTACAACGAAGCCTGGCGGCTTTGCGCTGACGGCGGGGCCGTTCCGGACCACGGGACCGTCATGGAGATCATTAGGACGTACGCCCCGAAGCTTTCCGACGAAACGGTTAAAAGGCGCTCGCACACGGTGCGCTCCTGGCTGGGCACCCTGCTCGGCTGGACCCGCGCCTGAACCGGGCGGGCGGCGGCGCTGCGGCCGAACGAGGGGTTTCGGCGCGTGGCGGCCCCGGGTTCCGGCCCGGCGCCGGGGCGTTCGTCCGGAACCCCGCCCCGGCGCTTCCGCGTCCGTCCCGGCTTGCGCGGCGGCGGGCTCCTGGCTCGGCCAGGGACAGCGGCGGGGCCGCGGCGGCGGCGG
>JAIRZX010000687.1 GCA_031267005.1 Deltaproteobacteria bacterium | reverse complement strand
GTCCTCCAGCCGGGCCATGAAATCCCGGAACCCGTCCGGGGACATGGACCGGCCGCTCAGGCCCTGCAACTTGGCCTCGAGGCTGACGCCCGTTTCGCGGGCTTCGTCCGCATCCCGCTTTAGCCAGGCCAGGCCCCCAGGCAGAAAACTGTCCTTCTGCCATAGAGGCAATATCGACGAAGTCGCCATGGGGATTTCCTTTGGGGCTGGGAAGGCCCGGGGCCGGAAGGACTTGGAGCCTGCAGACCGTCAAGCCTGCGAGGGAGCCAGGGGCGCCCGACCGCAGGCCCGGAGCGGAAGGACCGAAAGCCCTCCTCAGGCCTCGGCTTGCGAGCGAAGGCAGAGATCCTCCGAAGGGATTGGGCGGTCAACTTCAAGATTATAATATCGTTAGTATTTTGGCAATATGAATACGGGCGTATCCGTTCACGAGGCTGGCAGGGCAAAGCACCGGGAAGGCAGCGAACTCGCGGAGGAGTGACAGGAAGGCAGGCAAGGGAGAGCTCAGGCGCTCGAAGGGAAGCGTCCGGAAGGCGGGAGCGCGGAGGTGTATCCGTCCACAGGGCAGAAGACCACCTCCCCCCTCAGGCCTCGGGCCCCGCACCAGGACGCCTTCCCACCTTCACCAGGAACGCCATCTCCTGTCACAGGACAGCCTCACCTCCATCATGACCGTCATCCCCTGCCCCAGGACAGCATCCCGCCTCCGCCAGGAGCGCCATTACTTCAACCAGGACCGCGTCCCGCCTGCCTTAAGATGGATGTCTGCGCAAAAAAGGTCGGATTGAACTTCGCGGCGGGAAAACGCCTCGTCATATTCAGAGGCACCCCCAGCGCCCGATATTGGGCCGCATCGCGGATATTTCACCAGTTTTAAACGCCAACGCCCCGTTTCGCCGAGTTGTTGCCCTTCCGAACTCAATTCAGATCCATAATGGCTTTTCGCAGCGACATCAAATTTTCGTTATTCGGGGGCGCCGAGCCCGGCCTGTGCCCGCAGTTCCAACCTCCGGGCGTCAAGCCACGGAGCGTCGCCTTTCCCCCAGCCGCCACGAAGGGCGCCGGGCCGCCCGCTGGAAACGGGGCCCAAAGGATGTCAGCGAAAACGTCGCGTCCCTCCGGAAGGGGGCTTGTCTATCCCAAGCCGTCCCCCGGGGGGGGCGGGGGTTTTACGCATGTCCCGTCCTCAAACTTCAAGGACGTCTCGCGTCCGTTCCTCTCGAAGATGCAACCTACGATGTTCCTCTCCTCCTTGCCGACGGCGAGCGACACCAGGACGGGCGTTTCCGAGGCGCCTCCGTAACCCCTCCGGTGAATCTGGTCCATTCCGGCCCTTGTCGCCCTGGCCGCCCCCTTTGCGTTTTCCGTAATTTTCAGTTCCAGAACGTACGTCATGGAGCCGCAGACAACCTCCAGATCAAGACGGCCGCGGTTCTCCGGTTTCTCAGGGGTGGCTTTGGCCCCGGCCATCCAAAGGCAGGTTTGCACCAGGGAACGGTAGTAGTGCTCGCCCTTTTCCTTTTGGAGCTTCTCCGCCAGCTTCGCCGCCTTGCTCTCGTCCGACGGTTCAAGGCTTTCCGATCCGGATATCTTGCGGATGATTTTCTTGAGTGACCTGACCAGCGGAACTCTGTTCGCGTCCAAGTTGTCACGGTAATGGATGCCCGCAAGAAGATTAACTAGGACGTTAACCATGCCGGCGATATCTCCTGATGCCAGTCGATCGCCAAGTTCCCGCCCGGATTCGTCGATGCCCTCCCAGTCGGATGTAAAGTTCTCCATAAACAGCGTTGAAATCGCCTCCCGTACCTCGGTGTTGGGATAATCCAGGAGATACGCCCCGTCGACTTTGGCCCGGAGAGTCAAGTAGCCCGATTGATAGAGGAAGCCTGCCGGCGAAGTGGCGTCTATTTCCCCGGGAGCTCTAGCCCGGCTGTATGTCATTTTCTGCCCCTGGAACTGGTCGACCGTAAGCGCCTTATCCCGCAGGTATTTCCTAATGACGGTGTTAGATCCTGATTCCATCCAATAGTTTCCGAATTCTTTTGCCTTGAAGAACGAAAGGACTGAAAAAGGATTGTACACCTCGTTTTCCCCGTCAAAGGAAAACCCGTCGTAATATTCCTTGAGTTTATTTAAAAGCCCTTCTTCGCTCGTTTTGAGCTCAAGGGCAGTACGGGTTAAGAAAGGAGCGAAATACGTCTTCAACTCTTCATGGGTGTAGCCCATGAAAGCGCTGAATTGAGGAAAAAGGGAAATGTCTAGGAGATTGTTGAGCTTAGAAAATACGCCCATCCTGGAAAACTTAGTGACTCCGGTAATGAAGGCGAGCTTGATGTGCTCTTCTTCGATTTTAATCTGAGTATAAAATTTTTGAATTATATTCCGCGTATCAGAAAGCAATTTCTTATTATAAGTTAACCTGTCCCTGCCGACAAGCTCTATGACGGGGGCGTCGTACTCATCCAAAAGGAGTACTGCCTCTTGGCCGCTCGCCTCATGGACGTCCTGAAAAAGGCAAGAAAAGGCATCAGCGCAATCTTCGCCGCGCAATGGAACCTGATGCCGCTTAGCTACTATTCCAAGACGCCTCATGATTGTGTTTTGTAAAATTTTAGTGCTGTCGCTGCCAGCCACAGCGGACATGTCCAGTCTGATGACAGGGCTGGCTGCAAAATTAGGGGAGCGCATATCATTTTCGGCCGCGAGGCCCTGGAAAAGATCGTTGCGCCCCGAGTAGAAGGCATCGAGCATATTCACAGTAAGGGATTTGCCGAAACGGCGGGGGCGGGAGCAAAAGACGAACTTGCCAGCGTTCTCAAGGTCAGTGATAAACTTCGTCTTGTCAACGTAGACTGCCTGTTTTTTCCTAATG
>JAIRZX010000551.1 GCA_031267005.1 Deltaproteobacteria bacterium | reverse complement strand
TGGAGTTGTACTCACCCGCCCGGGCTCGGGCCCGGGGCGATCGGTCAGTAGGGCTCCCTGGGAGGGATCGCTGCGGGAACCCTGCCTTCCGGGCCGGGTTCCGGGCCATGTTTCGTGGCAGGCAGACAGCATCCTTCGGCACGGGCGCGACGACGGTCCCGGTCCCATTCCGCAGGAAGGAACGCGTGGCATGCTCGGCCTTCGCGGACCTGATGCCGCGCCGGGCGGACGGGGCCTGCCCGTCCCATGATTCGATTTCACGCGGGACACGAACCCTGAACGGCCTTCAGGCCACGAGAACGGCTTTCAGGGATGCTCGGTAGATTCGAACAACATTTTATTGCTGCACTGTCATGACTGCCGCAAGGTAAAGTCTGTCAAATCACCATGATGATTGAGTCATGAAAGCCAAAATCCTGTCGGCTTCGTGCTGAATCAGATGAAGCCGTGCCGGTCCGGTCATCGCATGGAACGGCAGACGATCGAGGCGTTCTTGTCAGCAACCCACCTCATGAATTGTTTTGCCTTTGTATTCCTGGGTATTCCAGGTCAGTTTCTCTGTCCAGCTCCTCTTGAAATCCATGTCGAAGACGACAAGAAAGCCAACGGGTGAGCCGCATTTGTCCATATAGTCGGAAAGCTGTTCAAGGCACCTAGCCCTGCTTCTTCTACCATTGATTTTCAATTCGAGTAAATAGTGCATGCCTTTGTAGGTGACGTCGATGTCAGCCCTGGTTCTGCCCATGGCCACCTCCCTTTGAACGGTGTCGGCTCCGCCGTTCACGGCCCTTTGCAGGAAAGCGTGCAGGACGTTGTGGGGGATGTCCTCGGTCGCGAATCCGGAGCGATGTTCCTCGATTATTTCAACTATTTCCTCCTTGACATGATATCTGTCCGCGAGTTCGGGAATCGAAAGGATACGGTCAATCCTGTCCTTCGCCTGACTGTCAAGCTCGACGGATTTGGCAATGGCCTTCTCGTTCATTTCGCCGTTCATACTCCAGTAGAGCTGGAATGCCCTGAGCAGGCCGTCCATGTCAAGTCCTGTCCCGTCCGTCCACCTGTCAGCCAGTTTGGCGGGAACATCATCCTGAAGGTTCTTGGTAAAGGCGCGGACGATAAGTTCGCCGTAGATGGGGTTGGAAGATCTTAAAGATGATTTTTTTTCAGGATTGCCCTTCAGTAACCCGAGCTCGATGACATATCTGATATCATTTTCAGGAACGTTTTTCAGCAAGGATTTGTCCCCGATGACGACTGGCTCAATCACCCCTCTGATCCTCGGTTCCCTGAGCCGTTCCAGGAGAGAGTCGAAATGGGTAGGGTTGATCAGAATGAGGTTCTGAGTGGCCCGGTCGATGTCGGATCCCGTGACTGGTCTGGAATAATCATTCTTAAACTGTTCGACTATGATATCGTCGGCCAGGGCGTTGACCAGCCAGGGCTGCCCCTCGGTCCAGTACCAGGCCCGGTCGATGGCATCGGGCTCGAATATCTGTCCAGTCTCCTCTGTGTGCTGGCCGTAGAGGGACTCGATTTGCTCCTTGGTGAAGTCGGTCAGGGTGAACGACCTTTTTACAATGTTGAAAGGGCTGGCCATTCCGGCGGACTCTTTCTCCGGTCGGACTCTGTGCCGGTAATCCCTGATGTTCCGAATGCCCACCAGGGCCAGCGCTCTCGGGAATCTGGTTTCCGGGGATTCGTCACGGTCGAGATAGCCGTCCCTCAACTGTGACAGAAACATTATGAGCGGTCCTTCGTGAAGGCAGTCGGCCTCGTCGAAGAAGACCACAAGCTCCCTGTCCAGGGCGTTGCACAGGTCATTTAGAAAATACCGGACCTTAAGATCGGGCATGGACATGTACGGTCTGTCGATGAACTGGAAGGCCAGATCTCTGAGCGCGGGGACAGCGGAGAACCCAAGTCCGCCGATTATCTGGTTCACGGCCCCGCCCATGGCCTCTTTGGCGTCTTCGATTTCTCTCAACGTAGCCAGAGAGCACTTGACAGCATAATACCTGCCTTCGGAATTTATTTTTTTTGTCAGCTCATTCAGGCATGTGGTTTTTCCGGACTGGCGCGGAGCGTGGATGACGAAATAGGATTCGCCCTCTATCAAGCCGCTCACGACCGGGAGGCGCGGCAGGGCAGGAAGCATGTAGTGACGCAGAGGGTTGCAGGTGCCTGTTGTATTGAAAGTTCTAGCTGGCTTTTCGGTCATGGCCTCTCCAAAAAGGAACTGTTGATCCCCGGTTTACATGGCAGGTGCCGACCCGGTCCTTCAGTCCGGTTTCGCCTGAAGGAAAAATAATGAAATGAGCGAACGGGCTGACAGACACTGAATGGCAAAGCGCCGGACCTGTGCCTCGAACAGGATGTCAATGAGAGGAAACAGACAGGTCCAGACCTTAGAAATTATCACCAAATATATTTTACCATGCCATCCCGATGATGGCAAATTGTGGGCCGCTCCGGGACCGCTCCGTCGCTACACTCCCTTTTCAATACGGGCCTTCCGGTCGACGTGACCCTGTACAGGGCAGGCCACGGCGACAACAGTCCTCCTTGCCTCTGGGCTTTCCCGGCGGAGGTCCTCCTGGCCGCAGGGCCTTCCCGGAGGCGGCCCGCCTGGTCTTGGGATTCCCGGCGGCGGTCCCCCGCAGGTGAGGGGAACGTCAGGCATCAAGACGTTTCCGCGAAAATGCTCCGGTCCCGCAGGCAGGCTTCTCCGGGCCGGGGGTCTACATGGTGCCCGGGCTCCTCGTCAGAGCCGCGCCCGGGGTCCCGTAGCCGGCCTGGGCCAGCCTCAGGAAGACGCCGGCGAAGGACGTGAGGTGCCGGAGTGTCTGTTCGGGGGTGCTCTCGTCCACTGTCGTGCCGCCTCCCTCGGGGCCAATGTCCATGATGTGGTCGTCGCACTTTATGACGTCCAGGTCGTGCTCGATCACTATGAAGGTGTTGCCCTGGTCGGTCAGGGTCTGGAGGACGTCCGGGAGCTTCTTCACGTCCTCGAAGTGGAGGCCGGCGGCGGGCTCATCCAGGATGCAGACCGTGCGGCCCGTGACCCTGCGGCTCAGCTCCCTGGAGAGTTTCACTCGCCGGGCCTCCCCGCCGGAGAGGGTGGCGGCGCTCCGGCCGAGACGGATGCAGGCCGGACCCGCCCCGGCCAGGGTCGCGAGCTTCTCCTTCATGGCCGGAGCTTCTCCTTCAGTGCCGGGACGCTCCTGAAGAAGGCCTGGGTCTCGGACACGGCGAGGTTCAGGATGTCCGAGATGGAGAGCCTTGCGTACTTGACATCCAGAGTGTCGCGGAGGCGGGCCCCGCCGCGGACCTCGCGGGTGGCAAGCGCGTCCGGGAGGACGTGCATCTCCATGATGGTGACCCCGTCGCCGCGTCAGGCCTAGTACCTTGTATCTTGATTTTCTTCGGTTTGAATGGTAGGATCATGGTAGCCACATAAGGAGGTTCCCATGGCCAATAGATACCAGATAATCCTGAACAGCGAGGAGCGAAGCACCCTGGACAACATAGTCAAAAAAGGGAAAAACGCCGCAAGGGTTATTGTCATGTCCCTGATCCTTTTGTTGTGCGATAAGAGTTCTGAAAGTCGGGGTCCTAAGACAAACGCTGAAATCAGCAAAGAACTTAACGTTTCGGAGAGGACGATTGAGGCTGCGAAAAGACGGTTTGTGGAGGGTGGGATAGACTATGCAATACAACGGAAACAAAAGACAGTTAATCCAAATACCATTAAGTTTGATGGAGATTTTGAGGCTCACGTTGTAGCTTTGGCTTGTTCGACGCCCCCTTCTGGAAGAGCAAGATGGACGGTTCGTTTACTGGCTGACAAATTAATAGAATTAGGTATTGCGCCAAATGGCGTATCGCCTATGACAGTGCAGAGGACACTAAAAAAAACGAAACTCATCCTCACCTCAAGAAGTACTACAAGATCCCCCCGGAGCAGAACGCCGAGTTCGTAGCTGCAATGGAAGACGTCCTTCAGGTCTACCACATTCCCTACGACCCCGAGAGGCCCGTTGTTTGCATGGATGAGTCTAACAAACAGCTGATATCAAGTACGAGACCATCCATCCCTATTTCTCCGGGCAAGCCCTTGAAGGAAGACGACGAGTACGTGCGACACGGGGTAGCTGACATATTCATAGCCGTAGAGCCCATGGCCGGAAAGCGGTGGATTTCGGTAACTGAGAGGCGAGCCAGCGTCGATTGGGCGTTGTTTATAAAGGACCTACTTGATAACAAGTACCCGGATGCCTCCAAGGTCATCCTGGTCATGGACAACCTAAACACTCACGCGATAAGTTTGTTATACAAGGCTTTTCCACCAGAGGAGGCCTTGAGGCTGGCAAACCGCCTCGAGCTCCATTTCACCCCAAAGCACGGCAGCTGGTTGAACATGGCCGAGATCGAGTTGAGCGCCCTAGCAAGTCAGTGTTTGAACAGGCGCATTAGCGACATCGAGACGATGAGGCAGGAGATCGCCGCGTGGGTCGCAAGCCGGAACGGCAACGGAGCGGACATAACGTGGCGGTTCACCACAGAGGACGCCCGCGTCAAGCTCAGGCGACTCTATCCGAATATTTGAATGTTACAAGGTACTAGTGTTCAATCGCAATAGAACGCAGGAGAATAAGTGAGCTTAGTTACGTTTATGCATGTGCAGTTTTTGGGCAAAACATGAGTAGTTTTGGGGTAAACACTTAAGGGGATAGATGCTCCGGTTCGGGCTGAAGGAGACACAAGATATCACGCACAGCCGAACGTCCCTACTTCAACCCCCTTGAGTTGATATGCCTGCTTTCCTGGATTAGGAGCAGGACATTGCCTGTCTTCCTTGTCGAACGTACCGAGATAGTTCTCCTGAGCCGAGAGGGCATGAGCGACATCGGCAAGGCTCTCCTGATTGACCCGGACACGGTCAGGAAGTGGAGGAAACGCTTCATCGCGTACGGGGTTGAGGGTCTCCCGGACAGACCCAACTCCGGCAAGCCGCGGAGCTACGGCTTTAAGGAAGGTGGCGCCCGACATCCTGAATGCGCTCGGCAGGAAGCCTCCCGACGGCACTTCCCCGTGGACCGTCAAAATGATTGCGAAGGAGCTTGCCATATCCGAGGACATCGCCGGGAGGATACTTCGGAAGGCCGGCATAAGGCTCTGGACGCTCAGGATCTGGTGCGTGAGCAGAGACTCCAGATTCTACGAGAAGGCGGCGGAGGTCATATGGTGGTGCAGGAACCCCGCTGAGAACTGTGCACTGTCATGGCGCTCGACGAGAAGACCGTCATCCAGGCCAGCGAGTGCGCGGCCGGCTTCGTCCGCACACGGAACGGGGGGGCGCAGGGGCCAGGAACGGCCAGTTCAGGCGGGTCGTCAACCTTTTCGCGGGCCCGGACATCAAGACTGGCATCGCTTGCACCGAGAATACGACAGGAAGGGGAGGAACGAGTTTCTTCAGGTTCGTGAATCACCTGGCTGACAAGGTTCCGCGTATCAGGGTCAATACTCGCTAGCTCCACATCGTCCTGGACAACAGTAGCATCCGCAAGTGATGCGACGAGCTGCTCAAGTCTCAACAGAACGTCCGTTTCCGCCGCACTCCCGCCTCCGCCAGCCGGCTCAACCTGTGCGGGCGTTCTTCGGCAAGCTTTCCGGAACGGTGTTGCAGGGAGGGAACTTCCAGTCCACCGATGACCTGGCTCTCGCTTTGGATGCCTTCGTGAAGAACCACGGCGGAAAACCCAAGGCCTGCGTCCGGCGGGCAAGGGGTGGTGAAAGGAACCCAGCTCGGAATAAGCTCGCGAGCTTCTGCGATTGAACACTGGCATGAAGCAACGCTCCGCCATGATCCGCATCTTGCATAACGTCGAAGTCCGTCATGAGCCGCTGCCGCATGGCGCAGAACTCCGTCATGAGCGCCATCCCGACGATCTGCGCCGCCATGCGCCGCGTGACCGGCAACAGTCATGCAGGACGCGGCCCAGCCCCCGGGGCGGGCACAGAGTCAGGCCCCGGCCGAGCCGTGCCTCGGGCCCGGCGCCGTCCCCGGACATGCGCCCGGCCGGGGCTGCGCGCGGGGCCGTTACCTGGTGACCGTGAGCTTCAGGCCGGCACCGCGCCCGTAGTTCTCGGGATTGTACATCTCCTCGGCGTAGGGGCCGGGGAGAAGGTAGGTGCCTGGGGTAACCGGACGCGCCAGGTACGAGTAGGTGTACGCGCCGGGCCCCATGAAGTCGGCGAAAAGACGGATGGAGTCGGGACGGATCTCCTCGTGGCTGTACCAGTCCCAGTACGCCTGCCAGGGATCCTCGGCATCGGGATTGGAGGCCAGGAGCTCCGCCAGGTAGGGGTTCTGGTCCCTGAGGCTGAAGTCCACGGGCTCCAGGCCGGCGGGGACCGGATCCTCCACGGCCAGGTTGTAGCGGGGCACGGTGGTCATGACGGTCAGGGTGACCTTCACCACCTCGCCGCGGCGGAAGGACGACTCGCCTGCAGGGCCGGGCTCGGGCCGCACCCTCTGGAAGGAGCGGGTCACGACCAGCCCCCTGGTCCCCCTTGCCGAGAGGTCCGGCACCCTGGGGGCCCAGCTGAGGCGCTGGAAGGACCATGCCTTGCCCGTGCCTTCCATCTGCCAGGATGGCGGGGGACCGTCCAGGAGATCGCGGGGGCTCAGCTCGACCCTGAGGGAAGGATCTCGCGGGCCGTTGAGCTTCCCGTCCAGGACGGTCGTCCCGCCCAGGAGGACTTTCACGGCCAGATCGATCGGCTGGCCTGGCGGCGGCGCCCCGGCGGGGCCGTCCTCGGGGCCCGAGCCTGGCGAGGCGGCTGCCCCGGCCCTGCCGGACACGCCGGACGTCCCTGCGGCCGGCGCTTCGGGATCCGCGGGCGGCGGCGGGGGCGGCCCTGCGCCGGACGCGGCCCTCTGGCCCTCGATGAAGTTCCACACGCCTCTGAGTATGGTGACGGTACGGTTGGTCCCGCCCATGTCCCCGCCCCGTCCCGAGGATACCGACCCCAGGACCAGGGCGGGCAGGAACTCGTGGCGGGGGGCCGCCTCGGACAGCGCCAGAAGAAGCTGGGCGCTCAGGTCGCTCTGGTGCGCCATCCACAGCTGGGGGTTCTCGCGGCCGCCGGGGTCCTTCACCTGGGCGGTCACCCCCGAGAGCTCTATCTCGGAGGAGAGCATGGGTACGAGCTCCATGATCTGGCCGGTCCTCACCCCGGACGGGGGCAGGGCGTACACGGCCCGGAGAAGGAATATCCGCTCCGCCAGGTTCAGGGACGCCCTCCTGGCATACAGGGGCTCGATCGAGCCTTCCAGGTTGCTGCCCCCGCGTATGACCGCCCCCATGACGTAGAGCCTGGCGGCGTCCGAGCCGCACAGCCGGCAGTAACTGTCACTTCCGCCGCCGGACGGCGTTGTTGACGACGACGACGACGACGACGAAGAAGAAGATAACCATGACGGCGGGGACGGGGGCTCCGACCTGGAGAGTTCTTCCATCAGGTAGCTCACGACGGTGTCCACCAGCTCTGAACTCACCCCGAAGCCGTCCTCCCTGGCTTCCAGAAGGAAGTCGAGCACCCAGGCGGTGAGCACTGGCGAGCGGTCGGACCACCTCCCCCCGGGCCAGGCCGCGAAGCCGCCGCCCATGGACAGGGACCCGATGAGGTCGAGCTGGCCGGCCACCTGGCTGCGGAGGGCGTCCCTCCGGACTGGGTCCTTCCCCCCGTCTCCCCCGGAAAGGCGGAGGTCGTAGAGCGCGCCTGCCGCCCTGGAGGTCGACTGCTCCAGGCAGTTGAAGGGGTACGAGGCAAGGACGGCCAGGGGGGCGTCGAGGAGCCCCTCGACGCCGGGCGAGAACACCAGTTCCAGCCCTCCCCGGGAGGGGTCGGCCCCCTCGGGGAACCTAACGTCGGCCATGGACGATCCCGCCCCGGAGATAGTGAAGGTGGCGTCCGCGGTGACCTTCCCGGCCTCGCCCACGGGCACCGTGAACAGCGCCCGGTCGGTAGCGGCGCCCAGGGCGGCGTCGAAGCCCACGGCGAGCGTCCCGGCATGGCTCGGGTCCCGGGAATAGTCCCTGGCCTTCGGCCCGGAAGAGCCGCCGCCTCCCGGACCGGAAGCGGCCGCTGACCCGTCACCTTCCGGCCCGGAATCTGACCCTGCCCCGGCGTCGCCCGGCCCGGAATCTGACCCTGCCCCGGCGTCGCCCAGCCCGGAAGCTGGCCCGGCCCCGGTACTTTCCGAGCCGGTAGAGGCCCCTGCTGTCCAGGCGCTTCCCCCGCCTCCGGCAGCGTCGGCGGAACCGGTCCCGGCGGAGGGCAACGCGAGGGTCGCCCGCGCGCTGAAGGACACCTCCACGCTCTCGCCGGGCTTCACGTTCACGGTCTTCACGGGATCTTCCAGAAGCTCAATGCCGCCCCGGGGACGGACGGTCACCGAGAGCTCGCCTTCGGTCT
This sequence comes from Deltaproteobacteria bacterium, assembly GCA_031267005.1. Classification (GTDB taxonomy): domain Bacteria; phylum Desulfobacterota; class Desulfarculia; order Adiutricales; family Adiutricaceae; genus JAIRZX01. Next base: position 10,175 of record JAIRZX010000551.1, on the reverse strand, counting down.
TCGCGCGGGAGGTGACAATGGCCGACGCCTCGAACTCGTCGCCCGCGGTCAGGTGGTTGGGCAGGGAGGCCCGGAGCACCAGATCGCGGGTGACGGTGAGTCTGCCCTCCCCGGTGCCGGCCGCGCGGCCCCGGCCGTTGGCCACGGCGAAGATCCTGAAGGTGGTGAGGTTGTCGGGGAGGGTGAAGACGGCCTCCGCCTCGCCGTTCGCGTCAAGTTTCAGGCCCGGCTCGAAATGCGCGACGGACCTGAAGTCCTTCCGGACCTCGGAGTTTCCCGCCGCCTCGTAGCCGCCGCCTCCCGCCGGCCCGGGGGCCGGGCCGCCCTTCCTGGACCTGTCGCGGACCTCCAGGACGGCCGAGAGCGACCCGACGCTCCGGACGCTCAGCGGCAGCGCGCTCCACAGGAGCGTCTCGGGGTGGAATGCTTCCTCCCCGCCTATCTGTATGAGCCCGGCGTCCACGGCGGCCAGGGCCACCTCGCCGTCGGAGAAGACCCGGCCCGCGGCGTCAGTCACTCTGACCTTGATCCTGGCCTCGGCCCCGGGCACGGCCTCGGCCTCCTTCGGGGTCACCTCGACCTTGAGCCTGTCTCGGTCGGACAGCACGCTGAGCGTCAGGTACCCTTTCCGGAAGGCGGGCTTCCCGAGATCGGGGGCGTCGGCTCCCTCGGGAGGCGGCGCCACGCGGCCCCTGACCAGCACCGCGGACACGTACACCGAGGGCGCGTCGTCCTCGCCCAGCGGGATCTCGAGCAGGGGGGCGCCGCCGGCCAGATCGAAGACACGGGCGTCTCGCACGCCTCCGCGCTCCACGGTGAGGAGGCCGGTCCCTGACTCGAAGGGGCTCTGGACCAGTATCCTGGCAGTCTCGCCGGGCCGGTACTCACTTTTGTCAGCCGAGAGTTCCACCGGCTCCTCGTCGTCCCCGATCCGCCACGAGGCCCCCGGGCCCGCCACGAAGAAGTAGCAGGAGGCCATGGCCGGGCGGCCCGAGGCGTCCTTCAGCTCGGCCACGGCGAAATGCGTGCCCGCCCGGGCCGGGACGAGATCGACCGTGACGGGATCTGCCTCGCTCGTAATTTCTGTCTCGGAGACGAGCCTGTCGGTGAGCTCGGCCACCCGGCTCCAGGTCCCGTCCGGGGAGAGCCTTCGGGCGTACGGCCACGTGCGGCGGTACAGGGAGACCTTGACCGTCTCGCCGGGCTTTGCCGCGCCGTCCGGGCCGGTCACGGCCACCTTGACCTTCATGGGCCTGGACGGCTCGCCCACGTAGCCCTCCGCCCTGACGGCGGCGTAAAGCCGGGCCGGATGCGCCAGAAACGACCCGGTCCGCGACACGGGCCTGGAATCCTTGTCCTTCGCGCTGACCGTGAGGGTGTAGCGCCTGGGCACCGGGCGGGAATCGCGAGGGATCACGGCGCGGAAGGAGGCCCTGCCGTCCGGCGAAATCTCCGCGGTGCCCTCGGCGGCCGTGCCTGGCGGCACGGGGTCGGACGCCCAGCCGCCCTCCTGGTCCTTCTGCAGGGCCGCGCGGGCGGTGAAACTCCATCCGGAGTCCCAGCCGGGCGGCGTGAAGTGCCACGCCGCCTCGTAGCGGAGTTCGAAGTCCGCCTCGCCCGCGTCCAGGGGCGCCCCGTAGTGGTAGCTTCCCGTCACGCCGAGGTCCAGGCTGTCGCCAAAGTAGGCGTCCTTCATCTCGTCCAGGCGGAGATCGAAGGCCGGGGCCCTGTAGAAGCTCACGCGGAAGCTCCCGGCCAGGGCGTAGTCCCTCTCGCGGTACCCGTAGGCGATGGATTCGGGGGAGCGCTCCGCGCCGGGATCGAAATCCACCGTCACCTTCCAGTTCCCGTAGGGCGCGCCCTCGGGTATCTTCCACTCCACGGACGCCGTGCCGAACTTGCCCATCTCCGCCGGCCCGTCGAAGAGGGCCTGGCCGGAGGGGTCGGTTATGAGCACCCTGACAGTTCCGGGGGCGGGGGCCTCGAGCGAGTCCGCCGTGAAGTTGCGGGCGACGATCTTGAGCCTGGCGGTCTCGCCGGGCCTGTAGATGGGCTGGGACGTCAGGAGGAAGGCGCTCACCCAGTCGCCGGACAGGGGGTCGCGGGTGTCGGCAACCACGTTGCCGAGGGCGCCGAAGCCCTCGCCCCACGGGAGGCTCCAGAAAACGCGCTCGGAGCCGCTGGAGGCCGAGAAGTGGAGCCTGAGTTCGTCTGAATCGCCGGAGGCGCATCCCGGCGCCATGAGCTTCAGGAACTCCTTCGCCCCGGGAAGGCCGGCCAGCCCGCCGGGCCCGGTCGTGCCGGACCAGATCGTTACGCCCTCGCAGTCCAGGGCCGCGACGTCGGCCGCGCCGACCCCCGAACCGTCGGAGAGCCTGGTCACCCAGGCGAGCGAGGAGACGGCGCCGATCTTCACCGTGACTGCCAGATCCGTCACCTGGAAAAGGCTGTAGCTGGGATCAAGTACGACGTTGGCGGGATTTCCGAGCGAGATGTCCGTCCCGAAGAAGACGACGCCCTCCCTTTCGCGCCCGTCGAAGAGCTCGGAAAGGCTGACCGGAAAGTTGACCTGGGCCTTCTCGCTGTCCGCAGGCGGCTTGACTTCGCGCGCGGCGGTTCCCGGGGAGCTCCCGGCCTTCACGGCCTGCATCCAGTCCTTCATGGCCTCAGGCACCCACCATCCCGGCCAGTTCCCCATCTCGTAGGGCCAGACGTTCAGGAGCCTCGCCGTCTCGGCATGCGTCATGATCTTCCCGAAGACGGCAGCCGAGGACACGTTGCGCGCCGCGACTGGCAGCGCCGCCGGGAAGGCTGACTCCATCACCCCGCCCTGGCTCAGGAGAAACACCGACGGCGCGAAGGAACCGGTCCTGAACCTGACCACGAAGTCCTCGGCCAGCGTCTGGCCGTAGACGTCCGGCATCCCCTTCCTGAAGGTGATCCTGTAGCCCGTCCGCGGGATGAATGTGCCCGACAGCTGGAGCCAGGTCTGGACGCTGTCGTCCTCGACGGGCTCCTCCGGGACCCCCGCCCCGCCGGAACCTGCGGCCCCGTCCCGCGCGGCCGCGCCATCCCCCGCCCCGCCGGAAACGCCGGGCTCCCCGGAAGCCCCGCCGGACGCGCCGGCCTCAGCGCGAGCCTTCGAGGCCGCGATCCTGAGCCACTTCTCCTTCTGGAGCGCGAAGCTCGGGTGCGGGGGCTCCATCTCTATGAAGGGCGCCGCCTCGGAGAGCCTCACCGGGTTGGAGAAGCTCGCGGTCAGGCGCCCCCGCTCGGGGGATGGCAGGTACCCTGCGGCGTCCTGGCCCTCCAGGGTTTCCAGGCCGGAGAACTGCACGTGGAACTCCCCGTAGGTCGACCCGCCGCCGACCAGGAAGTCGGAGCCGAGAGGGGGCATGCCCTCGGCAATCACGGCGCCCCTTTCGATCACGAGCTCCCAGGCCGTGCCTTTCGGCACCTCGCCCGCGGCGACGGCCCGGAGCGGGGACGAGCTGTTCAGGGGCCAGCCGCTGATCCTGTCCCAGCCGGCAGGCACCCTGCCGGGGGCGCCCTCCCCGCCCCACCTGAAAAAGCTCCTGCCGTTTATCAGATCGGGATCCACCGGCTGGTTGAACTTGGCTCTGACGGTCGGCCTGAGCGCGTCCGCGGGGTCGCTCCCGCTGGAGGAGCGCGCCCACTCGGTGGCGAGCGCCGGGAGCCTGAAGCTCGTGACGTAGTCGCCGGGCGCGAGCGCCGCCCCGGAAAGGGACCTCACCTCCGGGGAAAGCCTCACCGTGAGCGCGAGGCTCCCCATGAGCGGCTTCTCCGGCACGAAGGCGAGGGTGAACTGGTTTATCCAGACCACCTTGCCGGGCAGGGGAGGCTCGACGGTCAAAAGGGACTGGTCCGCGTCGTCGAAGGTCCCCAGCTCCGCCATGGGCTGGCTGAACATCACGGCCGCCTGGGTGAAGCTCCTCACGTCCCCGCCGGGTACGAACTGCAGTATCTCCAGGGGCTCGTCCGCCGGGGGGAGCGGCGCCGACTGGGACGCAGCGGCCCCGGCGTCCGAAGGCTCGGACAGGGACGCGGGGGCTGCGGGAGCGACGGCCCCGGGTGAAGCCGCGCCCTGCGGGGACAGGGGGCCAGGCTGCGGCGATTCCTCAGCCGGGGGTGGGCCTGAGGAGCAGCCGGCCAGCGCCAGCGCCAGCATGACGGCGGGAAGGATGCGCGGGAAGGATGCGGGGCCGGCCTTGCGGGGCGTGGTCCTGGAGTTCATATGTCACCTGCGCCGGCAGGCCGCTCGGTCCGGCCGGGGACGGGGGGGCGGCGGCCCGGAAAACTGCCGGGCCCGGACTGGAGCTGGCGGGAGGCGAACCTTGCTGTCAGCACGGAATGGTAGCGTTTCATGCACCCGCGATCAAGAGCCGGGGCAGGGGTGCCCGGGCCCGAACCAGACGAATGGCAGGCGCCACGATCCTGACTCGGGCCGGACGCGTGATGCTGGCCTGCCGACGGTACGGGACCCGGCCATGGCCCGGCCGCCGCCCCGGCCTGCGGTCCGGCCCCTGCCCCGCCCGGGGCATGGACCGCAGTCCCCTGGCGCGGCCTGTTCGGCCACGTACGCCCGCGGGCGCCGGGCACATGTCCTGAAAACTCGGCATGAAGCGTGCCGGACTCCCTGCCGTCACCGCTCAGCCTACGAAAGCCGGGCTGAGGAGGCCGGCCGTCACTGGCTCCAGGCGTCAGCGGCGTTCCGCGGGGCGGACCCTGCTGAAGCGAAGAATGACGGCCCCGTACCCTCCTGGATCGGGCCGGACCGCGGTTCCCGTGCAGCCCTTGCGGCCGAAGGGCACCCCCCTTCACGAAGGGGACGGGGTACCGGGTCGAACCGCAGCCCCCTCCGCTGCCCTACGGGGGGCGCCTCGTTGAATTCAGCTTCTCCTTTGAAAACTTCGGAGAAATATCGTCCGTGATATTCATTTGGTTCAGGAAATCCATGCTTCCTGGACGAATCCAGAGGTTATCGAAAATATGTCAGGAAAGAAAATTTTCAACCATAAAGGATTGATCACGTGGTCCATTCCGTTCCAACTGTACCCGTAGCGCCATTCGTTGATCCGTTCAATGAGCGACTTGCGCGTGAAGCCATGCCGAATTTTTTGATGTCCATGGAATCAGTCAAAGCTACGTCAAGGCGTCAGGAATAGTATTTGTAAATTTAATCTATGGTAAACCAGCAAAAGGCCTCATATTGCCGATCTAACGTGTCGTCTACAATATTGTTGTTCGCCAAAAAACTGACAATCGCGGAAATCTGGTAATTCCGGTTAGGGAAAAACGATCGATCGTGTTTTCGCAGTATTTCAAGGAGTTGTAGAAGCTGTGATGAGTCCGTTTCGCGATATTGAGTTTTTGAGGGTCCGTGATATTATTGGTTGTCGGCGCGTAGTACTCGTCTATCAGGACGATAATTTTCCCGCTGTCGGCAGTCAGCTCGTCTTTAGTTTCTATATTTTCAGTAATTCAAGGTATGTCGGCGTAGTTTCTGGAAAGAATATTGGTTGCTTTCGCAAGGCAATATCCTGAATCCTTCGCCGTAACGGCGAATCATCTTTCAGAAGCGGAGGAGTGCAAAAAACCGGCGAGGTTTCAGGCCAGCAAGGCCGTATCACCGCCGAAGCGGCTCATGATAATCATCAGCGCGTGCGAGCGGGGCCACTCGGCGTCATAGCGTAACGAATCTATCGCGAGGCCGGGTAAGAGTTCCTTTCTTCCCGCAGCCGCTACCTCCAGGGTGTCCTGCTGAAGAGTTTTCCCGAAGCGCCTGTGACGGGACAGGAAAAGGCACGACGATTCCCCAGCGGGAATCCTGTGGGCAAATTAGGTCTTGTCCACGTGGATACAGCTTTCGTTCCGCAGCCGCGAGAATTTGGCTATGCCCCTTCCGGTTTTCGGGATATCCGTACTGTCCGAGATCGTCATGCGACCCTCCAATGCTATCTGGCCTTCCCGGATACTGTCGACCCGGAGGTCTGACTTCCGGCGCCGGGGAGAATCTTATTGTCCCTCATTCGAAGCCCGGAAGCATCCGGAAGCATCCGGAAGCATCCGGAAGCAAAGGGAAAGGGAGGATCGCGGGGCGTAAAGATACTGGCAAAATATAGAGGGTATCCGTTCACGGGACTGGCCAGGCGGGTTTGAGACAGCCGCCTGCCCTCGCAGTGAACGCAAGCATCTGCTAACATGGGGGCGAGGCGTCGAAATGTCGGCAGTCCCGCCAGCCTCTCAATCCTCCCGCCTTCCAGCCACTTCCTTCCAAGCGCCTAAGTTATCACCTTCCGGCCTGCCAGAGCCTATTCCGTGATCCCGTTGCCTTCCTGGCGCTTTGCCAAGCCCCCACCGTGAACGGTTGCGATCAAGATTTAACTCTAGTCCATCTAAATTAATACATAAAATTTCGGAACAGAAAAAAAATTATTCCGGAATATATATGGAAAAAAATCCGCAACAGGATTTAATGTCAAGTTTTCGTTTGAGGCATCGCCGAGTCTTTAATGATTGGGGGAAACGACTGGCTCGGCGAAACTCCGGCGCCGGGAGAAGCCCCGTCCGGAGGGCGGCATGTGCCGGCTAGAGAAGCTTCCCGTCCCTTTCCGCGTAACCGCCCGCGTCCGATTCCCCGCCGCCTTCCGCGTCCCCGTCGGCGTCAGCGTTCCAGACGGCTTCAGAACACGCGTCAGCGTTCAGGACAGGGCTGATCGTTACGTTCCTCAACGCCCCGGTGCCCGTGCTGGAGACGGCGACGCCGACCAGGTTTTTGAGCGCCGCGCGCACCAGGTGCCTTTCCGGGGGGGAGAGCTGGGGGATGGAGAGGCGCCTTCCGGCAGACAGCGCCTCTCCGGCAATTATGAAGGTCTTCTGGAGGAGCCCGAGGTGCCTGCGGGCGCGGTAGTCCTCGGAGTCGACCACTACCCGCCTCGCCTCTCCGCAGGGTTCGGGGAGTTTTCTCTCCAACATGCGGGACAAAACGAGTTCCAGGGCGTCCAGGCCCACTCCCCTGCGCCCTATCAGTATCGCGCTGTCTGGGCAGCGTACGGTAAGGAGGGTCGCCTGCTCCAGGCGCAGGGCCTCGACCTCCGCCTCGAAGGACATGCGTTCGAGGATGCCCTCCAGAAATTCCTTGGCGGCATGCGTCCAGGGGCCCGGGGGGAGGGCGGCGAAGCCTCCGGGAGGCGGCAGGGTCTCCGGGGCGGGCAGGACGACCGTGTCCCCGGCGAAGGCAAGACCCGGTACGGCGGCGAAGTCGCCGGGTGAATAGCCAGCGCTCTTCCAAGGCAGCAAAGGGACGGGGGCGGCCGTGCCCGCTCCGCTGAAGGAGGGGTCGCTCAAGGCTTCCGCCGGGAGCGTGGTGGGCGGGCTCGCGCCCGAGAGCTTTATTCCCGCTGGGGCGGACCCGGGCCGCGGGGAGTTGCGGGGCCGCCGGGGCTCTGGAGACGAAGGGAGAGTGCCCCCGCCGTCGCTTGCGCCCGGCGGGCGGTACCGCCCCTGCGGTCCGGGGGCCTCGGGTCCGCCTCCCGCCGCCGGCCCGCCTCGGCAGCCGCCGTAGGGACCGGAAGCGTCGGACGTGGAGCCTGACTGTCCCCGGCCTGCGGGCGACTCTTCCTGAAAGGGGAACCCGGCGGGGCCGGCGGGCCCGGAGAACCCTTGGGCGGCGTCCCGCCCGGCAGCAGGAATGCCGGCGGCCTCGGCCGCCGCGAGCGATTTCGCGCGGTCGGCGAGAATGCGGACCTTCTTGCGGCCGATTCCGAAAAAACCGGGAGATCCGGCTGACAGGACCGTGAAGCTTACCGTCTCCGGGGGTACGCCCAGGGCCTTCGCCGCCCTGTCGATGGCTTCCCCGGCGCAGCCGCCCTCGAAGAGGGCGCGGTCCGTTTCGGCGATATTTCCCGCGTCCCGGTCCCCGCGCCTTTCCTGGGCCTTGTCCCCGCCCCGATCCCCCGTTCGCGTTTTCGGCAACGGATTGCCTTTTTCAAGGCCCGCGCCAGGATCCTGTCCGGCCATGCCCGTCTCACCTGCTGGCGTGGGACGGCTTTCCGCCCCTTGAAGGCTTTCCCGTCCGCGAAGGCTTTCGCGGGCGGGAGGGCTGGGCGGGGCCCGGCGCGGCCGGGGCGCGGTTTATGAGCTTCTGCTGGAAGATGGACAGTATGTTGTTCACCAGCCAGTAAAGGACCAGCCCCGAAGGCATGTTCAGGAGGAAGATGATGAAGAAGAGCGGCAGGAGCATCATCACCTTAGCCTGCATGGGGTCTCCCATGGCGGGCGTCATGCGCTGCTGCCAGAGCATCGTGCCCCCCATGAGGAGCGTCAGGACCGGGATGCCGGCGGGCGGGGCGAGGAAGGGTATCGACACGTCGAAGCTGAACAGCCTGTCCGGGGCGGAAAGGTCGTGTATCCACAGCATGAAGGGGGCGCCGCGGAGTTCCAGGGCGTAGTCGAGCACCCGGTAGAAGGCGAAGAAGAAGGGGATCTGCAGGAGCATCGGAAGGCAGCCGCCTAAGGGGTTTACGCCTTCGGAGCGGTACAGTTCCATCATCTTCTTGTTCATCGTCTCGGGATCGCCTTTGTACTTCTCCCGGAGCTTCTTTACCGGCTCGGAGACCGACTGCATCTTCTTCATGGACTTGTAGCTCTTGGCCGTGAGCGGCCAGAGGGCTATCTTGATCAGGACCGTGACGATTATGATGGCTACTCCGTAGTTGCCCACGAAGCCGTAGAAGAAGCGCAGCAGGAACCCCAGCGGGTGCGCCAGGAAGGCGAACCAGCCGAGATCGACGCTCCGAGACAGGCTGTGGCCCTCGCGCCTCAAGAGTTCGGTGTCCTTGGGGCCGTAGAAGAAGTCGAAGCGGTGGGACGCGGAGGCCCCGGGAGCCAGCTCGAGCGGGCGGGTGGCGGTGGCGGCTACGCCCTGGCCGGGGAGTTCGCGGGCGGAGAAGCGCCAGGGGCTTGCCTCGCCCGCCGCGGCCTGGGGCCCGGACGGGTCGCCGACGAGCATGACGGTCAGGAAGTACTGGTCCTTGTAGCCCAGGAAATCGGCGGAGCTTACGACCCTGATTCCGGCGAGCTCCTTCTGGGCGTCGTCAACGGTCTCGGTTACGAGCTTTCGGTTTATGAACCCGGCCATCGAGTTGTAGCGGTTCTGGCGTTCGGCGAAGGGCCAGGCGCTGAGCGTCTGGCCGATGCGGCCGGAGACGGGCGACGCCCCGCCGTTCGCGAGCCTGACCTCCTGTCCTATCACGTAGGATCCGGCGGCAAACAGGAAGGAGCGCTCCACCGCGAGCCCCGAGGTTTTCTCCCTGGGCGTCATGACGAGCCGCGCGGTCTCCCCGTCGCCGATAGTTATCTCCGCGTGGTCGGCCTTGAACCTCATTGATCTCAGATCTTCGGTCTGGCCGTCCGGGGAGAGGTACACCAGGTTGAAGGGGAGCGCCGCGGGGTCCGCCTGGGACGGGCGGTTCACGAGTTCCTGGAAGCTCTCCGCCTCTTCGCCCGCGACGTCCCAGGATTTGTATTTCTTGAGCTTGAAGCTTACGAGCCTCCCCCCCTCCTCCGTGAAGACCGCTACGTACTCCGGTGTATCGACCTTCACGCGCCTCAAGGGCTCCGGGGCGGCCTGGCCCGCCTGGCCGCCTTGGGCCGCCGGATCGGCCTCTTCCCCTTCCTCGGCCGCGGGGGCCGCTTCGGCGGCGTCCGTCCCTTGGCCTGCGGGGGCCGGGGCTTCCGCTCCCCCGACGGCGGCGACGGGGGCGCCCAGGACGCCGCCGCCGGGCGCACCGGTCTCCGCCGAGGTCCTGGGCCCGGCCTCGGGGGCCGGCGGCGGCGGGAAGACGATGGGGTAAAAGTAGCTCACCAGCATGAAGAACCCCATCATCACGAGCATGGTGAATATGACGCGCTTTTCCATGAAACTGTCCTTGACGGTCCTGGCACGGGGGGAAGGCGGCGGCTGCCCTTGCTGGGGGCGGCCCGGGGGCTCCCCCGGAGGGGGGGATGGGCCTGCCGCGCAAGGCGGGGAATCGGGGGCCGGCCGGCCCGGGCGGCGCCCTAAGGCATGTCCGGCGTCTCCGGACCGGAGCTTGCGGGGTGGGCCGCCGGCGCGCGGGACATGCCCGGAAATGGGCGGGCCGGGGCGGGGGGGC
>JAIRZX010000679.1 GCA_031267005.1 Deltaproteobacteria bacterium | reverse complement strand
GGCGGCCGTCCCCCGTCACGCGCCAAGACCAAGGCCAGAGCCAAGGCCAAGGACCGGGCCAGGGACAGGGCCAAGGCCAGGGTCAAGGCCAAGGCCAAGGACAAGGCCAGGGCCAGGGTAAAGCGGGCCCCGCCCGGCGCGGCGGTCACGGCTGGAGCGCGAACGATTCCTACAAGCCCCGGCCCAAGCCGCCGCCTTCCCCCGATCCCTGGGAAGAGTGGGAGGGGACGGATCCAGGGCAGTCGCCCCCGCTTCCCAGGGACGGGGGGCTGGATCTGCCCGAACCCAACCGGCCCGGACGGTTCGAAGTGGAGCTCACGGTCGATCTCGGGCGCGAGCACAGGCACCGGGCGATTCTGATGAACTCCGTCTTCGGCACCCTTTTCCGGCCAGGGTTCCTGAAGGAGCAGGCGGAAAGGTGGCTCCGCGTGCGGCACCTGATGCAGGCAGGAAGGAAGAGGCAATGGTCCAGGAGCTTCCAGATGGCCGAGTTCATGGATGAGGTTGAGAGGGTGTGCGGGATAGCCAGCTTGAGGGCGGCCGAAGACGTGAGGCGCCTAAACAGGGAGGGCGTGGCCGCCTTCGCAGAAACCCGGGCCTACAACGCGGGGCTGGTCATCCTCGACTACGCCAGGCAGTCCGGCATCCCCGGGCTCCTCCTCCCCCCGTCCATGCCGGGAGAGCCAAAGCGCTACGCCGCCGTGGCGATCCGCAAGGCCTGGGAGGGGGAAGAGCAGATAACCCTGTCCGCCGGGGGATTGCCTTTGCTCGGCTGGGCGGAGGCCGTCCCCGATGGCCGGGCTGCCGTCCCCTATGGCCGGGCTGCCGTCCCCGATGGCCGGGTTCAGGACGGGTCCGGACCCGGGCCAGGTGAAGGGACGGGACCCGTGGCGGGGGCAGTGGCAGGGGCGGGGGCGGGATCAGGGCCCGGAACCGGATCCGGACCCGCGACTGGCGGGGCGCCAGAAGGAGAGGGCGAACGCCACGCCGTCGTAAACCTCGACAACCGGGAGGTGCTTGGGGTCTTCCAAGGCCGCTTCAACGCCGCCCGCTTCGCCGAGTGCCTGAACTCGCAGGAGCTGATGCTCCTCGGGAGCGCTTCCGCGCAGCATTTCGAAAAATGCGCCCTGCTCAAGGACCGCGTCCCGCCCTCGGGCCCCATGGCGGATCGGATCCCCGCAATGCTGCCGGAAGAGCACCAGGCTTTCTGCGACAGGGAGAAGCGCAGGCGGGCGGGAAGTCCGGAGGTCTTCCTGACGCCCGCGGAGGGGAGGAGGTTCGCGGAACTGAGGTATTCCGTCGACTCCTTAAGCGCCGAAATATTGAAGGACAAAGGCCCCTGGCGGAGGAAGTACCGCCCAGTCACCTACGACTTCCTGCCCGAGGAGATGAAGCTCGGCCACACCGCCGACAACGAGTGGAACTTCCTGGTCCCGAACCTGAGCGAGATACCGCCTCTGATGCCAGTCGAGCCGAAGACCCCCGGCGCCGTCGTGACGGAGGAGGTACCGGTGTTCTCCGACGACCCCGTGATAGCGCTCCTCCAGATGCGGGCCTTGGAGACGCTGAGGACCGGGATGCCCCCCGACGAGTCGTGGCGCCCTGAACCGGCCGCCGCGGCGCCGACGGGTCCTGCCGGGCCGCCGACGGGTCCTGGCTGGCCTCCCGCGCCTGCCGCCGCCCTCTCTTCTGGCGCTTCGGCCTCGCCGGCTCCTATCGCCCAGGCATCTCGGTCCTATTATCCGGCGCGTAGCCCGCAGACCGCGCATCCCGATTATCCGGAGCGTAGCCCGCAGACCGCGCATCCCGCTTATCCGGCGCGTAGCCCGCAGACCGCGCATCCCGTTTATCCGGCGCGTAGCCCGCAGACCGCGCATCACCCGCAGACCTTTCAGCCGGTTCAACTAACGCCAGGCCCAGCCGCCTTGTCCGGACGGCGGGCGGCTGAGCCGCCCGCTCAATCCCCAGCGCCGGACGCCGCGCCCGTCCGGCCCGCCTTCGGCGTCCCGCGCGCGGGGCAGGGACCGGCACGTCCGTCGGCGCCGACGGCGTTCAGACCTCCTGCTGTGCCGATGGTTCCTGCGGGTCAGACGGCGGCGGCGGGAGTGAGGGGTCCGAAGGCCAGGCCGGAAGCGGCTGCTCCTGCGGATCCCATGAAGTCGGTTGCCGCTTCGTCTCCTCCGGTCCTGAAAACCGCCTTCATGGCCCCGGCGCGACAAGCGGGGACGACCCGCCCCGAAGCCTCCTTAGCCGCGCTCCACGCCATGAACCCTGGCCCGCCTCCCGCGTCGGGCCCGAAGCAGTTTCCCGCAGGCGTTGCGCGTGGGGCCGCCCCCGGAAGCGGCCCTTGAGGCGAAAACCCGGAAGCGGCCCGTGAAGGGAAACCCACCGATATAGCCTGCGAAAGGCCTATCCGGAAATCGGCCGCGAAAGGCGGCGCCCGGAACCTCCTTCGGCTTGACGGCCGAAAAGGGACCGCACGAGGCAGGGCAACCCACGGGAAGCGGATGGAGTTGACGAAGTCCGCAGGGACTCGAAGGCCCGGCGGTTCAGGAAAAAG
>JAIRZX010000671.1 GCA_031267005.1 Deltaproteobacteria bacterium | reverse complement strand
GCCCCGGCCGCCTCCCCCAGCCCGCTACTCCTGCCCCGGCCGCCTCCCCCAGCCCGCTACTCCTGCCCCGGCCGCCTCCCCCCTCCTCGCCTCCGATAACAACTCTTGACCTGTCAGTTCCAGTCCCCAGTTCTCGTCTCGTCTCGTCTGGTCTCGTCTCGTCTCCCCTCCAACCCGCTTTTTCCCTCCTTTTCCTTTGATGCCGCACCCAGCTTCTTCGGCGCATAACGGCCTTGCCCGTTCACTGGCTTCTTCCGGCTTCTTCACCCCCTTCATGCTGCGCGTCAGGCGCTTCCACCTCGCTTTTGGTTCTTAAAGCAGAAAGCTTCCATGTTGACTCCCTTGAAAGCCCTGTGCTAGTTTCTTGGCATGCGGAAGAGCATTTTCCTAATAACGCTTCTGGCGTGCTCGTTCCTTATGCCCTCCTGGGGCCTGGCCTCGTTGCGGGTATCGCTCATGTGTTGCGGATCGCCCGGGCCAGCGGATCCGGCCGCCGGTCCCGTTGATTCTTCGCAAGAGCGCCATGCCGACCACGTCAAGCCTTCCCTGGCTCCGGCCTCCCAGGCCGATCCGCATGCCGGGCACCATTCCATGGCCCCGGAGCCCTCCCGGGCGGCTCCGCAAGCCTTTGGCGGCCTCTCCGCCCCGGCCTCGCCTTCCCCCGCCCCCTCCCCCTCCGACTCTTTTCCCTCCGACTCCCCCTCCCCTGTTGACCATGGCCAGACTCCCCTCTCCGGAGACGCCAAGTCAGGCCATCCCTCCTGCGGCCTTCTGAGCTGCGCCCAGGCGCCAGCCGCAACAGTGCCGGAAGACTTCCCGCAGCTCTCCGGCCTTCTGTCGAGCGCGGCCTTCGACTCTTCCGATACCCCCCTCCCCGCGCCCACCGCGCAAAGCCTTTTCCGCCCGCCCCGAGCCTGAATCCCCACTTCTTTTAACCCAGCCTCACAACTTAGTTTTCCAGCCGGAGCCCGGCGTTTGCCTGAGGCTTTCCTGACGGGGATCCCCCTGTCCGGAAGCCGGTTGACGCCCCGAGCCCGCCATTAGCGACCGAACAGCCGGCCCGAAACCGCCTATCCTTCGGCGCGCGCTTGGCCTGCAGCCGAAGCGCCCGAGCAGGCGGCGCCTTTCCGACGGCGGCCTTGCCGGATCAAAGCTTCGGCCTTTCCGGCCTTAGCCGCCTCCGGTAAGCTTCCACCGGTTGGCCGCCTCCTGTTGGCGCCATCCCCCCCACACCTCCCAAAAGCCCCGCCCGGAGCTCCCTTTACAGCTCCCGTCGGCCTTTCGGGAGCGTGTAAACGGGATGGCTCTCCGGGCCGATCCTGGCCGGGCTACTTCCGGGCAACCCCTATTAGGGCAACCGCTTTCGGATGAAATCGCTTCCGGGGCCTTCGCGCTCGTTCCGGGTTCGCCTCCGCGGCTCGGTTCCCCGGCTCGCTTCTCCGGCTATTTTCGCGGCCATATCTGTTACGACATCGACGTCCCGCGCCCAACGGCAGCCAAACCGCCAGCGCCGGTTCCCGGCGCCCGCTCCAGGCTTCCGGGCGAGAGGGCCGATCGCATGGATAAGGCCCCTTCCGCTTTTAAAAGGCGTCCCCATGCCTAAAACCGTATCTTTCCGCATGGCCTCCGGAGAGCCGGGACCCCTGCGCCCAGACCTCGACTCCTCTATACCCAGCCGCCTGCGGCAGGAGCCCGGGGCCGCTTCGGGTCCCAGCTCCCCCGTTCCTCTCTTGCTCCTCCCGTTCCTCCTTGCCTTCCGGCTCCTCCTGGCCTTCCGGAGCCTCCGGGGCCTCCCGGCTTTCTGGAGCCTCCGGGCCCTCCCGGCTTTCTGGAGCCTCCGGGGCCTCCCAGCCTTCCGTAGCCTCCGGGCCCTCCCGGTCTTCCGGAGCCTCCGGGGCCTCCAGGCTTTCAGGATCCTCCGGGCCCTCCCGGTCTTCCGGAGCCTCCGGGGCCTACCGGCCTTCCGGAGCCTCCGGTCCCTCCCGGCCTTCCGGAGCCTCCGGTCCCTCCCCGCCTTCCGGAGCCTCCGGTCCCTCCCGGCCTTCCGGAGCCTCCGGGCCCTCCCGGCCTTCCGGAGCCTCCGGTCCCTCCCGGCCTTCCGGAGCCCCCGGGTCCTCCCGGCCTTCCGGAGCCACCCGTTCCTCCGGGTACACCTGTTCCCCTTGCTCGTCTCGTCCCTCCGGTCCCTCAGAACTCCCCTGACATGCCACTCCATCTGCGGCGCATGGGCCTTTAAAGCCCTCCGGGCCTTAGCGGCCGCATCCCTCCCGGCGCTACTCGCGGCCTCATGCTCGCTCGCGCCGGAATACCGCCGTCCGCCAGCGCCCGTGCCGGCGGCTCTCGCCGTCGGGCAGGGGGCCGGGCAGGGCGGGGTTCCCGCCGTAAGGGCCGCTGACGTGGGGACCGGGGCCTTCTACCCCGAGCCGAGGTTAAGGGCGCTCATATCCTCGGCCCTTTCCGGGAACAGGGAGTTGAGGTCGAGCTACCTTTCCGTATTGGAGGCGAGGGCCCAGTCGAGTCTCGCCCGGGCCGAGAGGCTTCCGACGCTGGAAGCCATGGCGTCCGAGAGCGTGGAGGGAGGCCGGGAGAAGGACAGGACCCAGAGCTTCACGGCGGAACTCAACATGCCTAGCTTCGACCTTGACCTCTTCGGGAAGCTCCGGAACATGGACGAAGCTGCCTTCGAGCAGTACCTGGGCTCGAACGAAGCCTGGCGGGCCGTGCGGATTGCCGTGGTCTCCCAGGTGGCGGAGAGCTACCTCCTCTGGAGGGTGGCCGCCCAGAAGGAGAGGGCCGCCCAGAGGGCGCTCGACTCCTACGGCACCTCGCTCGCCTTCATGGAGCAGAGGATCGTCTCCGGCCAGGCGGATCTTCTGGAATTGGAGCAGGCCCGGGGCCGGGAGGAGTTCGCTAGGGCCAGGGTGGCCTCTATGAGGGCCGAACGCCAGACGGCGTTGAACGCCTTGAATTTCCTCGTGGGGGACTTCTCGGACAAGGCCGGTCTCCCGGAGCCTCTGGATCTCTCCGCCTGGGAACCTGCGGGGCTCGCGGGGGGGATCCCCTCCATCGTTCTGTTGGAGCGGCCCGACGTGCTCGCGGCCGAACACGCTCTCATCGCTTCCCACTACGACATAGGGGCGGCCCGCGCCGCCTTCTTCCCCCAGATTTCCCTTACCGGGGCCCTGGGCTTCATGAGCATGGAGTTCAACGAGCTCGTTAGCCCGGCTTCCGACCAGTGGAAGTTCGGGCCATCCGTCACACTTCCCCTTTTCGCGGGAGGGCGCAACCGGGCGAACCTCGATCTAGCGGAGATCCGCCGCGACAAGGCCGTGGCCGAATACGAGCGGGCCATCCAGACGGCCTTCAAGGAGACGGCGGACGCTTTAGCCAACCGAGAGAACTTAAAAGCCCTCATGGACGCGACAAGCAAGCGCCTCGCCACCCAGCGCCGGGTGCTCTCCCTGGCCGAGAGCCGCTACCTCGGCGGGTCGTCCAGCTACCTGGAGGTCCTGGATGCCCAGCGGGAAGTCTTCGACGCCGAGATGGATTACTTGGACGCCAGGAAAGGCTACCTCTCCAGCTCCGTGAGCCTGTTCGCTGCCTTGGGGGGCGGACTGGACGCCTCCGGGCTCCCAGATCCCCCGCAGACCCCGGGAAAACCGCCCGAGGCCCGCCCTTGAGGCCTTCCGCCGAGCACCGGCCCGACCGCCCGACGCCCGCCCGACCAAAGAGCCTCAAGCCCGACCGGATCCCCCCCCGGAAAATACCCGGGCCCGCGCGAGCATCAGATTATGCTCGCAGAAACCTCCCTTCAGCTGCAGGGATTCTGGTTGAAAATGGCACCCGCCCATCGGCTGCGCCTTCAGGGCTTCAGCTTGAACATGGCACCCGGCCTTCGGCTGCTCCTTCAGGGCCTCGACTTGAACATGGCTACCGAACGTCGGTTGCGCCTTCAGGGCCCCGGCTTGAACATGGCTACCGAACGTCGGCTACGCCTTCAAGTTTTTGCTTTAAGCCCTGGCAACCTCCTCCCCCTTCAGGTCTTTGCATTCAGCCCGGCAACTGCCTCCGCCTTCAGGTCTTTGCTTTAAGCCCGGCAGCCGCCTCCGACTTCAGGCCTTTGGTTTAAGCCCCGGCAACCGCCTCCGCCTTCAGGTCTTTGGTTTAAGACCGGCAGCCGCCTCCGCCTTCGGGTCTTTGGTTTAAGCCCTGGCAGCCGCCTCCTACTTCAGGTCTTTGGTTTAAGACCGGCAACCTCCTCCGCCTTCAGGTCTTAGGTTTAAGCCCTGGCAGCCGCCTCCGCCTTCAGGTCTTTGGTGTAAGCCCTGGCAGCCGCCTCCTACTTCAGGTCTTTGGTGTAAGCCCTGGCAACCGCCTCCTACTTCAGGTCTTTGGTGTAAGCCCTGGCAACCGCCTTATCCTCCAGGGCTTCGGCTCGAACACGGCACCCGCCTACGCCTTCAGGGCTCAGCCTTAGCCGCAACAACTGCCCTCCGCCTTCATGGCTTGAAAGCCGACGCCGGCCTCAGGCCTTCCCCCCCGGACCGGCTCTTCCGGTCCCGGACCAACCTGTTTCCCGGGGGCCCCGCGCCCCTCACGGAGAATGTATCCCATGCCCAAGAAACCCGCCCGCGCCCGCCTTTTCCTTCCGAGCTTCCTGGCAGTCCTCCTGGCCTTAACCGCCGCCTCCCCCCTTTGGGCCCAGGGCCACTCCCACTCCGGCCACGGGGGCCACGACCACAGCCCGCCCGCCGTAAACGGCGCCCCCGCCGCCCCGGCCGGGCCTTCCGCCATCCTGGTCTCAAGGGGGGTGGTGAGGCAGATAGACACGGGGGCAGGGACAGTGGTCCTGGACCACGAGGCCATCCCGGAACTCAACTGGGGGCCCATGACGATGGAGTTCCGGGTGGAGGACAGCTCCCTTTTGGATGGCTTGAAGACGGGGGCCAGGGTGCGCTTCGACCTTAAGGTGACCGGCATGGGCAGGGACGCCGACTACGCAATAACCGACCTGGAGGAAGAGTGATGGCAAACGGACGCCCTTCGCCCGCCCGCCTTGAGCTCAGCCCCGGAAGGCCTCCCGGCCGCTCCCGCTGCCGGGACCCCTTACGCGGGCCGCTCGCTTTAAAGCCTCGCGGGGCCCCCGTCCCGCCGCCGCCGTCCGTGCCCGTTTTCCCGGCCGTCATACTGGCGGCGGCGCTCGTGGCCTTTAACGCCGCGAGCCCGGCGCCCCTGGGCGCGGAGGGGGGCCACTCCTCCCACGGCCTGCCCGGCGCCGTCGGAGCCTCCGACGCGGGCGCAGTCGTCGCTCCGGCTCCCGCCCCGGGGCCCTCCCCGGCTCCCGCCGCGCTCCAGGAGGAAGCGCGGCCGGACGAATCCCAGGGCCTCCCGGAAGCCTCCCCCGCGCCAATCCCGGTGCTGGAGTTGGACGAGGAGGGCTACCTGGACAAGGAGGGGAGGAGGATCCTGTACTGGTACGACCCCATGTACCCGGGCACCCGCTTCGACAAACCCGGCAAGTCCCCGTTCATGGACATGGATCTGGTCCCGCGCTACGCCGAGGAGTCGGGAGGCGCCGGGATCGCGATAGATCCCGTGCAGCTCCAGAACCTAGGCGTCAAGACCGAGAGGGCGGAGACGGGGAAGCTCGCGTTCTCCCGCGACTTCCCCGGGGAAGTGGTCTTCAACAGCTACATGACCGCCCGCGTCCAGCCCCGGGCCGAGGGCTTCGTGTCGGATACAACGCCCTTGGCCGTTGGCGACCGGGTGGCTCCGGGGGACCGGATAGCCGCGGTCACCGTTCCCGCCTGGGCCTCGGACCAAAGCGAGTACCTCTTGTTGAAAAGCCAGAACGCGGGCCGCTCCATAGTCCAGGGCGTCCGCGAGAAGATGCGGCTCTCCGGCATGCCCGAGGAGATGCTGGACGAGGTGGACCGCACCGGGAAGATCCAGACCCGGCTGGAGATCCGCTCCCCCGTAAGCGGGGTGGTGACGGAACTGGACGTCTTCCAGGGCATGAACGTGGAGAAGAACATGACCCTGGCCGTGGTCCAGGGGACCGATCCGGTCTGGGTGACCGCCTGGGTGCCTGAAAAGGACCTGCACCTCGCTAGGGGCCGGGCCAGGCTCACGCTCCCCGCCTTCCCGGACAGGGCTTTCGAGATCCTTGAGCTTTCCGTCCTGCCCAAGGCCGACCCGGCAACCCGGGCCGTGCCGGTGCGCCTGTCCGTCTCCAACCCCGAAGGGCTCCTCATCCCCGGCATGACCGCCAGGCTGAGGCTCAGGGCCACCGAGGACGAGGCGCTCCTTATCCCGACCCAGAGCCTCATCGATCTGGGCGGGGACGACAAGCGCGTGGTCACCCGCGCCCCGGACGGGAGCTTCCTGCCCAAGCGCGTCACCGTGGGAAGGAGTTCCCGGGACCGGACCCAGGTGCTCTCCGGCCTGGAGCCCGGGGACGAGGTAGTGACTGTGGGGCTCTTCCTGATCGACTCCGAGGCCAACCTCCGGGGCGCCCTGGAAAGGCTCAAAGGCAACAAGGACGAGCCGGACGGCCCCCCCGGAGCAGGCGGGGACGACGCGGCGGAGGCGGTCTTAAGCCCGAGGGGCTAAGTCCGCGGAGGGGCGGGCCCGGCAGGGCAAGTGCCGGGGAATAAGCCAGGCGGGGGGCAAGTCCCGGGAGGCAAGCCCGGGTTCCATCGCTCGCCCCCGCCCTCGCTCCCGCAGAGGGAACCCGCCCGGCGCCGGACGAACCTGCGTGCCGGGGCTTCCCCCCGCGACCTGCTTCCGCCGTCAGGGCGGCTTGAGGGCCGCGCCTAAATGACCCACAGCTTAAGTCATGCGGCTAGCGTCCCTTGCTTCCCGCAGCACGCGCCTTTTGCATCCTTTCTCTCGTGGCCCTTGCATCTCGCGGCAAGAGCCGCTTGCCTCCCTTGTCCCGCAACCCTTGCCTCCTGGAGCGTTCGGCCCTTGCCTTCCGCTACCCGCGCCTCTTGCCTCCCTTGTCCCGTTGCCCTTGCCTTCCGCTGCCCGCGCCTCTTGCCTCCCTTGTCCCGTTGCCCTTGCCTTTCGCTACCCGCGCCTCTGGCCTGACTTGTCCCGCAACCCCGGCCACCCGCGGCACGAACCTCTTGCCTCCCCTGTCTTGCGTCCCGTGCATCATTCTGCACGAAACTCTCGCCTCCCGCGTCCAGGGTCTTCCGGGCAGACCCTCGTGTCCCGGGCATTCAGCGCTTCCGACGCCAACCTAAACAAGGCGCAAATCTGCAACAGCGGCCTCCAGCCGTTCCTTCCGGCCGCCGGGCACCGAGCCCAGGCGGGGGAGAGCCATACATGACCGCCCAACTCATCCGCCTCTGCGTGTCCCACCGGAGCCTCGTCCTGTTCGGGGCGGCTATCCTCACCGTCTTCGGGATCTACGCCCTGCGCAACACCCCGGTGGACGCCCTCCCGGATCTCTCGGACGTCCAGGTGATAATCCGCACCCCCTACCCGGGCCAGGCGCCGAGGCTGGTGGAGGACAGGATAACCTACCCCCTGTCCCGGGCGATGCTGACCGTGCCGAGGACCAAGGCCGTGAGGGGCTTCTCCGCGTTCGGAGACAGCTTCGTCTACATAATCTTCGAGGACGGGACGGATCTGTACTGGGCGCGCTCGAGGGTGCTGGAAAACCTCTCCGCCGCCTCGGCCGGTCTCCCCGACGGGGTCGTGCCGTCTTTGGGCCCGGACGCCACGGGGGTCGGCTGGATACTGGAGTACGCTTTAGTTGACCGCTCGGGGACGGCGGATCTGGCGGATCTGAGGGCTATCCAGGACTGGCTAATCCGCTTCGAGCTCTCGGGGGTGCCGGGGGTGTCGGAGGTGGCCTCCGTGGGGGGCGTGGTGAAGGAGTACCAGATAGTGCCCGACCCGGCGGAGCTGTCCCGCCGCGGGGTCATGCTGGAAGACCTGATAGAGAAGGTCAAGGCCTCGAACCAGGAGGCGGGCGGCTCGGTAATCGAGCAGGCCGGCGCCGAGTACATGATCAGGGCCACGGGGTATCTGGAGAGCCTGGAGGACTTCCGCAAGATTCCGGTGAAGACTTCGGCCGCCGGGGTCCCGGTCTTTCTGGGGGACGTGGCCAGGATAGACATAGGCCCGGAGATGCGCCGGGGGATAGCCGAACTCGACGGGGAGGGGGAGGTGGCGGGCGGAATCGTCCTCATGCGCCAGGGGGAGAACGCCAGGAGGGTCATAGAGTCCGTGAGGGAGCGGCTGGAGGAAATCAAGAAGTCGCTCCCCGAGGGGGTGGAGATAGTCACGGTCTACGACCGGGCGACTTTGATAGACAGCGCCGTGGACCACCTGAAAGGCAAGCTGACGGAGGAGTTCGCCGTGGTGGCGCTCACCTGCGTCCTCTTTCTCCTCCATTTCAGATCGTCTTTGGTAGCCATAATCACCCTGCCGCTGGGACTGCTGATATCGTTTATCGTCATGTACTTCCAGGGGGTCTCGGCCAACATCATGTCGCTGGGGGGGCTGGCCATCGCCATCGGCACCATGGTGGACGCCTCCATCGTCATGGTCGAAAACGCCGCCAAGAAGATGGAGAAGTACCGCCGGGAGCACCCCGGCGAAGCCTTCGACCCGGACGTGCATTGGAGGCTGGTAACCGAGGCCTCGGTCGAGGTGGGCCCGGCCATCTTCGTGAGCCTCCTGGTCATCACCATGAGCTTCATCCCGGTCTTCTCCCTGCAGGGCCAGGAGGGGAGGCTCTTCTCCCCGCTGGCTTTCACCAAGACCTACGCCATGGCGGGGGCGGCCTTCCTGTCGGTCACCTTGGTCCCGGTGCTCATGGGCTTCATGGTCCGGGGGAAAGTCCCGCGGGAAGACACCAACCCGGTAAACCGCTTCCTCATAAGCCTCTACCACCCCCTGCTGAACGTCGCCCTGAAGAAGCCCCGGGTAACCCTCGCCGCGGCGGTCCTGGTGGCCGTCGGCTCGCTCTACCCCTATTCCAGGCTCGGCGGGGAGTTCCTCCCCCGCATAGACGAGGGGGATCTGCTGTACATGCCCTCCACGCTTCCGGGGCTCTCCTCCGCCGAAGCGGCGAGGACCCTGCAGGTAACGTCGAGGCTGATCAAGAGCCTCCCCGAGGTGGACACCGTCTTCGGCAAGGCCGGGCGCGCCGAGACGGCCACCGACCCCGCTCCCCTGGAGATGATAGAGACGGCCATCCACCTGAAACCCCGGGACCAGTGGCGGCCCGGCATGACCGGGGAGAAGATAGTGGAGGAGCTGGACCGGACGGTGAGGCTCCCCGGGCTCGCGAACCTCTGGGTGCCGCCCATCAGGAACCGCATCGACATGATCTCCACCGGCGTCAAGAGCCCGGTTGGGGTGAAGATCTCAGGCTCCCGCCCGGAAGACATCGACCGGGCGGCCTTCGACGTCCAGGAAGCGGCTAAAAAGGTGCGCGGCGTCACGAGCGCCCTGGCGGAGACCCGGGGCCAGGGCCGCTACGTGGAGGTGCGCCTGGACCGCGAGCGGGCCGCCAGGTACGGGTTGACGGTAGCCCAGGCCCAGATCTTCGTGGAGTCTGCCGTGGGCGGCATGTCTATAGGCGAAACCGTGGAGGGGACCGCCAGGTTCCCGATTAACGTGCGCTACCCCCAGGAGTACCGCGACAGCCTGGACAGCCTGCGCTCGCTTCCCGTATTGACCCCCCTGGAAAACGAGATAACGCTTTCGGACATAGCCGACGTCGATGTCCTCAAAGGCGCCTCCATGCTCAAAAGCGAGCAGGGCCGCCCGGCCGTCTGGGTCTACCTCGACATCCGGGGCCGGGACATCAAGAGCGTGGTAGACGATCTGAGGGAGGAGATCGACCGGAACGTGGAACTCCCCCCCGGGGTCTCGGCCGCCTTCACCGGCCAGTACGAGATGATGGAGAGGGCCAACCGCCGCCTTGCGGTCATGATACCCGTAACGCTCCTCATCATCCTGTTGCTCCTCTACAGCGAGTTCAAAGCCTGGACCGAGACCTTGTTCATCATGTGCTCGCTCCCCTTCGCCCTGGGGGGGGGGCTGTGGTTCATGCACTTCGCGGGCTGGTCGCTCTCGGTGGCCTCTGGGGTGGGTTTCATCGCCCTGGCGGGGCTCGCCGCCGAATTCGGGGTCATAATGCTCATCTACCTGAGGGAGGCCGTAAGGGAGCGGCCCGACTTCAAGGACCCGGACAAAATCACCCCCGAGCTCATTGACGAAACCATCCACGCCGGGGCAGTGCTGAGGGTGAGGCCCAAGGCCATGACCGTGGGCACCATAGTGGTCAGCCTCATCCCCGTTCTCTGGAGCGAGGGCACTGGCTCGGAGGTCATGAAGCGCATCTCGGCACCGCTGTTCGGTGGCATGGTCACGGCCTTCACTCTCTCCATGTTCATCCTGCCCGCCGCATGGAAGATCAAGCTCCAGCTCATGGGGCGCTTCGGGAGGAGCAAAAACGCGAGGAGGAAGCTTACGATTAAGAAGCCTTCCATTGGGTAAAGGCAAAGCCCGAATCAAGTCCGAACCCTAATCCAAAACATTTATCCTTAACCACATCAGACAGAAATTCATATGAAACCAACATGATAAAGCGGGTTAGGGATCGAAGCCCCAGACGTCCGAACCCAAGTTTCCTGCATGGAGTTAAGCAGGCGTACCCGGTCGCTGGGAGCTGGATGGTTGCCGTTCCACAAATAATAAATTATTGGAATTTAACAATCCGTTTCGGAAATTATATCTAAAAAATAAATTTTTTTAATTCTGAGTAAAATTAACTAGTTCTCTTCGATTGTGGAAATATATATTTAGGTGCGCCAAGAAATTTACTTTCTTCCAAAAAATTTACTTTCTTCCAAAGAAGTTACTGCATATTGCCTTATACAAAACCCAATACAAGCATTTAATATTCTTAAACTTAAGCTTTTATACATCCTTTGCACGCACATCCAGAAAAAGCTCCAATATATTTCAAAAATTTCAATTCCTCATCGCTCTAACTAACTCTACTTAGCGTTTTCCAATGGAGAGTTCAGAAATAGTATCAGCTGTCCATGTCAAAAATTGCCGAGACGATTGAAAAAAATAACTATCAAAATCCATAATTAAACAAGCTTTTATCTCACATGCCAAAGTGAAACCATCAAGATGCTGTAATATAATTTATTCTGGATGAACGGGATAATTAAAATATTAAGTAGCGCTCAGATGATATTAGAAATTAATGTTAGCATAATTGATTTTACGCCATTATCAATGTTGGGTGCTTTGCGTTAACTGAATTTCATTTTCTTATAATTCTAATCATTTCTGAACCACCACATAATAAAATAATTTACTATGGAAACTATATTGAATCGAGTATACTTTTCTTACGTATAAATATTAAGGATTTATATTCAGCATTCTTGTTCAGGCTCTTTTCCGCATCATATACCTGTCCCCTTCCCTTCCTGAACTTTATTTATGACAAGAGATCCAACAAGAAACTAATAGTTGTAAAATAGGAAAAGATAATTAACTAATCACTCCTGCATATTTTTCTCTGAAAAACACTTAATTTAACTATTAGCAAGAACAATATGCACGCAATTCAATAAATATTAAACTATGTAATTTTTTTAAAAATTACTTTCGCCGGAGGAAGTTCTAGTTCTGGTTGCAGTATAAATAAAGAATATCGTGAATACAATTCAAATATATTAAGTTTATTTAGCTTTTCAATTAAGGATTCTCTCGTATAAATACCTCTTGAAATTAAGCGGTCTAAAAAATAATTATTAGCATAGCTGCCTATCAAATCTACATCTCTGTCCCAAGGGGACGATAAAATTTCATCGATTTCGAGTTCAGTTAAAATATCGACAATTTGATCTATTAACTTATGATAAATATGATTAGCATTAATAAAATTTACAAAAGTGCAAAATAGTTCTATTGCACGTTTTTTACATACAGGAAATTCATGCCGCCGAAAAATACCTGATATTTGTTCTGCATTAAACTTCGACACTCTCGCATTGACTATATCATATAGTTGTGAAATATTTATAAAGCTTGAAAATAATTCAATTAAAATTGTATCTTCACATTCAGAGTAATAGCTTCGTATTATTATTTCATTATCTTTTTCCAAGAAAACAAATATATTAACTTTGCCCAAAAATATAACACTCTGCTTTAAGTAGCAATCATCATATTTTCGTAAAATTTTATTGGCGTTATTAATTATCCTTTTAAAAAATAAATTATCAAACTTTTCAATAAGAATCTGAACAGCAATAATAGCCCGGCTTGTATTATAGATCTTACTACTTTTTTTAAAAAAATTGAAACACAAATAATCACTAAAAGCATTAATTAATGATGGGGATGCTTTTGTAAATTCGTTTGCATTAAATAGGATACAAGCTCCATCAACATTGTTCGGGAACTATTCAGATTCAATCAATTTTTTAAGATTTTCAAGTGCGTACTTTCCCTGCAAAGGAGGTTGAGATAAAATATATATTATTGAATTTTTTATATGGTATCTGACTTATTCTGCAGTCGGACAATATGGAGTCTCAATCCTTTGAAAAGTTGGATGCGCACAGAGATTTCTATCATCCTTTAGTCGTTGGATATCAATTAATTTAATCTTGCTTATAAGTTGGAATTTATCACACGACTCATTTAATATCACAAAATCCCATAAAAGTATAGCTAGGTTAGCCAGCGGACTTGACCAAGAAGGCCTGAAAGATCAAACGCTGGGCCTTAGTGGGCGCGGAGAAGACCGCCCCATATCGATCTGAAAAAGTTGTCTTACG